>NC_007799.1:600000-900000 GCF_000013145.1 Ehrlichia chaffeensis str. Arkansas | reverse complement strand
TAATTTCTTGTATAACTTGATGATCTGATGGTGATGTAATTATATAAATCAGTGATTTATTATTTATAAGTTGCTGTTAAGGAAGATTATAGAGATTGACTTCCTTGTAAAAGTATATTTTGCAGTGAAACTGCTGATTAATTTTTATTTGTATAATACTGGCGACGTTATTTCAGATAAGATGATTAAAATCAATGGCCGAGTGTATTAAACTTATTAGTTCATACAAATGTGATATTAACTTGTTTAGACTACTATGTTAAATGAAGTAATTTTTATATATTAACTTAGAGCAATATCGCGAGTTTTGACAGTCATTTTATACTTATTAAGTACATTAATGCTGCTATTTTGCAAGGTTTCAATATACTAACTATACGTTTGTATAATTAGTATATTGATTTTTTAATGTTATTTTTGAAAAGTGTGTTTGTGTAGATTTGTCTGCGAAATGTGACAATGTTCTAATCGTTCATTGATATTTTGTGTATTAGCAGTTGTATTTACGTTATCCAACTCTTCATTAACTTGTGCCTCTCTAGCCTCATTGGTATTATTGTCTGAAATATGGTTATCTTGTACTTCAGCATTACCGTCTATGTTGTGGTCATCTATAGCGTAGTCATCTAGAGAATAATTATACAATACTTCTCTAATTTCATTAGCGTTATTTTCTGCAGCATGAGCAGCTAGTGCTTCTCTAGTCTCATTGGTATTATTGTCTGAAATATGGTTATCTTGTACTTCAGCATTACCGTCTATGTTGTGGTCATCTATAGCGTAGTCATCTAGAGAATAATTATACAATACTTCTCTAATTTCATTAGCGTTATTTTCTGCAGCATGAGCAGCTAATGCTTCTCTAGTCTCATTGGTATTATTGTCTGAAATATGGTTATCTTGTACTTCAGCATTACCGCCTATGTTGTAGTCATCTATAGCATAATCATCTAAAGAATAGTTATCTTGTGCTTCAGCATTACCGCCTATATTGTAGTCATCTATAGCATAATCATCTAAAGAATAGTCATCTTGTGCTTCAGCATTACCGCCTATGTTGTGGTCATCTATGGCATAATCATCTAGAGAATAGTCATATAATACTTCTCTAATTTCATTAGCGTTATTTTCTGCAGCATGAGCAAGTAGTACTTCTCTAGCCTCATTGGTATTATTGTCTGAAATATGGTTATCTTGTACTTCAGCATTACCATCTATATTGTGGTCATCTATGGCATAATCATCTAGAGAATAGTCATATAATACTTCTCTAATTTCATTAGCGTTATTTTCTGCAGCATGAGCAAGTAGTACTTCTCTAGCCTCATTGGTATTATTGTCTGAAATATGGTTATCTTGTACTTCAGCATTACCGCCTATATTGTAGTCATCTATAGCATAATCATCTAAAGAATAGTCATCTTGTGCTTCAGCATTACCGCCTATGTTGTGGTCATCTATAGCGTAGTCATCTAGAGAATAGTCATGTAATACTTCTCTAATTTCATTAGCGTTATTTTCTGCAGCATGAGCAGCTAGTACTTCTCTAGCCTCGTTGGCATTATTGTCTGAAATATGGTTATCTTGTGCTATGTCTTGCACTTGATTTACAACGTTATTTGTATTGTGTGTGTTATTCATCATAATGTTTCTTCATTTGTGTAGTTATATAGTTAATAATTATTAAAAAAAATAATATATTGTTATATTAATACTTCCTAATATATAAGTCAATAATATTAAATAAATTAACTATATTAATATTTTATAAATCTATTGATATTTTCATATTTTTTTAATTTTTTATAAAATAACTTTTACATTTTTTATGAAAATTACAAGTAAGTATTAATTTGTTGGATTATTTAAAATTGATGATTTGTGCTTTAGCACAATTGTTAATATATATTTCATAGTATTAACTTATAGAACTTTAATCGAAACAAGTGATAAAGATAGTTAATATGTTTAATAATAATGGTGATATGCAACACCAAGGCAATGATGGTGTGATATTATATGGAACTCAGTTAGATTCAAATAATTTTAATGACAATATTGTGTTATCTGAGGAAGATATTACAGCATTAAGTCAGATGAGAACTCAGGGTATACCTCCTGAGCGCCTTGTTCCCATAAACAGATTATTAGCAAATGCATCAAGGGAAGGAAATTTTTCTGCTTTTTTTTCAGAGATTTTGGCATTCTTAAAGTGTGGAAAAAAGAAAAAAATTAAACAAAATTGCCAGTTTCTTGTATATCAAGATAAAGTAGGATGTTATAGTATTGTAGAGAATATTAAATCAATATATTCCTGTCATGCTATAGAAGGAGAAGTTTTAGAAGGGCATCTTTACGTATGTGATCTTGGTAGTTTAGGTTTAGTATTTCCTGATGATTCTATTGACAAAGAAGGATTTCTTAAGTCAATTTTTAGTAGTACGTTTGGTAAACAAGAAAGCAGAATAAGTAAATTTGCGATCACATGCTTTAGTGATGGAAATATAAATTATCAAGTAGTAGATTACAAGAAGACATCACTGCAATATGCATTAGAATGTGAAGATGTTCATGCAATTAATATTATATATCATTCTTTCACTAAATTGAAAGAACATGATGATGTATTACAAAAAGTAACAGAGAGTGCATTGCTTAAAGTAATACAACAACAAGATATTGTTTCTAATGCATTTTTAGAATGTGTTAATTGTTTGCTAGGTTTCAAAACAGAAGGTTTTGATTTAAATGCTGAGAAAAATAAATCTCTAGTAGAAAATTTAAAGAATTTTACTCGTGTTATACGCAATAACGATAAGTTATTGTCTAGGGTATGTAAGGGATCATATGAAAACATAGTCAAATTTATATGCTTAATTGGATTGGAAGAATTAAAAAGAGCAGATCAAGATTACTCTGGAGATGGTGCGTTGAGAATCCATCACAGACGTATGCTAGGAATGAGTTTTGGTCCCGATCATGATAGTATTTTATCTATATTGGTACAATCAGATAGTGTACATTTATTGAAGGATGTGTTAAGTCAACATAGATTTAACATTAATGCTACTAATGCATATGGCTATACAGTACTACATTTTGCAGCAATATATAATGCAAAAAAATGTGCAAAGTTTTTGTTAGGAAGTAGGTCAAAGATTATTCCGAAACCTGCAAAATCTGGATTAACACCATTACATTTGGCTGCAGGTAGTAATGATTCATTGGATGTGTTAAAATTGTTGATTCAGTATGATCCATTTGCGATACATGCTAGAGATAATATGGGTAGAACCATTATGCATCATGCTGCTCTGGGTGGTAGTATAGATAATTTACTACTCTGTATTAATCTTGGTATGGATGTTAATCTTCAAGCAACTGTGTTTAATGATGATGGTGAAATTGATGAACTTACAAATACTGGTAGGAGTTGTGCTCCTATACACCTTGCAATTGAAGAAGGGAAATTAGGAATAGTAAGTTGTTTATTATCGTGTTGTGATATCAATTTATCAGTTGTAAATAGTGACGGATGTACTCCAATTACTACTGTAGATCATCGTGGTAATAACTTATTACATCAATGTGTTATTGCTGGTAATGTAGAGTTATTGTCAAGAGCTTTGTATTTAGGTTGGCAGGATGTTATTTTACAGGAGAACTGTGAAGGTAAAACAGCTTTTGATATTGCCATTCAGGATAATAAGATAGCATGTGCTGAACTATTGTTACCGGTTTTGCGTAATAAACTTAAATATACCGAGTATGGATTGCAAAAAATTTTTGAGAATATAGATTCTAATGGTAATAATCTATTACATCAAGCTGTGGCAACACGTAGAATTAGTTTAGTGAAAAAGATACTGTCTTGTTATAACATTAATTTAATGAGCGTCAATGCAAATAAGGAAACAGCATTAGATATCGCTATAAAAACTGGTAGTGCAGAGATAGTGGCTCTTCTACTTGCAGATAGTAGACAAAGTTTAGTTTCCAGAAATGGCAGTAGCTATGTCATGAAATTAATGAATAAAAATTTAATGACAAAAGAGGTTTGTCATATTGTTAAAAAAAGAGGTGTAAATAGAGAAAACAGTAAATATGCTAAATTGTTTGTATCATTAATGACAGTTTTCGTACTAATTACGTTTATTGTTATAGCAACGATAATTGAATGTGAGAAAATTATATATGAGATACTTAATGCAATTGGTAAAAATGGATATACAAGCATTTGTCTTATTGCTATTGCTGTCTTCATATTATCTATAATTTGTATCAGCTGCTGTTTATGTGCTAAGTTGCGTGTTAAATTATCGGAATCTGGAAAGCTTCTAAAGATAGAAGAGAGCAGTGCATGTACTATTATCCCCTCGGAAAGTTCAGATTCTGCTAGCGAATATATAGACACATGTGAAGAACATACACCTTCAGCTTCGCTTCCGTCAATTGAATGTGAAGAGCAAACACTACCACCAAGCATAGGAGACGACAAACCCACTATACCAAAACCAAGAAAATTAACTCGTATTATGTCTCTAGAAGAATGCTGTGTGCCCAAACCTACCTTAGCTTTTCCTCAGTGAATAATACATGTTTTTTTACTATAGGATCATACTTTCGAAAAGAGAGCTTATTAATTAATTTTTTAGGATTACGCTTCTTTACATAAAAAAAACCAGTTTTTGCACTGCTTGCTAATTTTACAAGTAAAGTAGAACCTTTTTTAGCCATAAACAACAATGTAACTAAGTAATAACCTACCAAGCATAGTAACAAATTGCTAACAAGTCAAGTAACTATTTGTTCTTCATAATATGATTTGTATGTTTTAGATAGTGTTGGTTATATTTTATATTTTCTTTTTATAAGTTAAAGAGTAAGATTTATTTTTTACTGGTTTGTAATGTTCAATTAGTATAGGCGTATGTTAGTTTCTTGGTTGCAAATTTTAATGAAAATTATAGGTAAAATATTACCTACTAGGTTAATAAGCACGTTTTTAGGTACTGGATATTTACCAGCATGGCAGAATCATTGGGCTGCGGTCTTGTCTTTAATATTGGGTTATGTATTATTCTACTTAATATACGGAATGTCCTATGTATCATATGGTATATTAGTAACAGGAGCTGTAGTAGCATCATTATTTTTAAAGATATCGTTAGGGCTGATTGTAATATCTATTATATCAATTTTTGTATTTCAATCTAATAACTCTGCTGATGATAGAAGTGATATAATAGTAGTACAAATAGCATTAGGACAGCTTTTAGTAGTTGCATTGTCTATGCCTGCAATACTTGCAATATATAACTACTTGGCAATATTTTATAGTAAAATATGTCAAAATATTTTTATGTGTCCTTCTTGGTTTAATGATTTTATGCATTTTTTAATGTTCTTTTTGATCCCTTTTGTGTTTTTTAATATTCTTGACATAATAAAACCTTGGCCTATCTCTAGTTTGCAGATATTATATAACAATTGCTTTTCAATAGTTTTTGAAGGACTAGTGTTAGTCATTTATACATTGATAGTTATGTATCTTGTAGCATTTATATGTTTTGACTTAACTATTCGTGATGCAGTGGCTCTTAATAGTTATATTTTTACTTTGCTAAAATTCAGGTAAAGTGATGAAGATGGTAAAAAATTACAGTGTAATTTTGTTATTTATAGCAAGTATTGTTGCATTGGGTGTAGCCTATATAGCTCAATATTTGTTTGGAATGCTTCCTTGTAAGTTATGTATATATGAACGCATACCATATTTTATTACTGTTGGATTGTTTATCTTATATTTATTTAAATCATCTAAAGTAATTTTTTTTATAATGTGCTTATGTTATATATGCAATATATGCATCTCAGGTTATCATGTTGCTCTTGAACATAGTTGGGTAGCGGATATTATAGGATGTACAGATAGTATAAAATCTTTAAATTTTGATGACCTGAAAAATGCTTTACTAGATGTAAATGTGGTAATATCTTGTAATCGTCCTAGTATTGTATTTATAGGATTATCTATGGCAGAATGCAATCTTATATATTGTGTGCTATGTTTAGTATTAAGTGTCTATTTATTTGTAAAACAATATGTTACAAAAAGATAATCTATTGCAACAAGCTATTCGAGTAAATCATGCTGGAGAGTATGGAGCAGTGTGTATATATTCTGGTCAAGAATTGATTTTTCGTAAAATGTCTGTTGGTGAGAAAATTCTTGAAATGAAGAAACAAGAACAGAAGCATTTTCGTTATTTTGATTCTGTAATGAAAGATAAAAAAATACGTCCTACAGTTTTTTTACCAGTATGGCATGTTATGGGAGTTATGTTAGGTATTACAACGGCTTTAATGGGTGAGGATGCAGCTATGGCTTGTACTGTTGCTGTGGAAGATGTAATAAGTGATCATTATCAAGATCAAATAGCAATGTTGGATGAAGGTGAATTAAAAGATAAGGTTATTCAGTTTCGTAATGAAGAGCTGGAACATCATGATACTGCTATGTGTTATAATTCTGGTAATGCTGCTAACTATAGTATCTTGTCTTTTTTTATAAAAAAGGCATGCAAAGCTGCTATCTGTCTTTCTAAAGTTATGTGATGATTCATCTTCTACAAAAAGTAAGTGTACGTTTCATTTATCTAGTATGGTATTATTTTACTAGGAGTGTCACAAGTATACAGTGGATATTAATATCGTTTTGTGTTGACTTGATGTATTATCGTTTGCAGTGTTGTCGTCTTAATTTAAAGTGTCAATAATACAAAAACCTATGCCAATATTCACAAGAGGAGTGGTCAAATATCTATAAAACAATAGGTTGAAATTTCGATGTTTGAAAACATTGTACTTTATGTAAGATTACTATTTTAAATAGGTGTAGCGTTCGTTATTGTGTGTATCTTTATAGAATGTAATAGTTTTGTAAATATAGGTGGATATAGTTATTGATAACGTTTTTATTAAAATAAAGTTTTGATTTCGTATCCTAATGAATTAGTGTTATTATAATGTTATCAAACCCTAGTTTAATAATAATTGTAAAATTTCAGTTTGTGATTTTCTAGTAAATATTAAAAAATATTGTAAAAGTTCAATAAAAGACTAACATGTTTAAAAAATGTTAAATTAGGTTATTTAACACTCGATCGTGAATCAGGAACATTATCTGAAGGAGAAAGTCGAAGAATAAAACTAGTATCACAAATTGGATCCGGATTAACAGGAATAATTAAGATGGGTTTAACATATCCATCCTCCTCCTAACATTCTATCTCCGTCATAAATAACACATGCTTGTCCAGGAGTTACTGTGCAATATGTGTCTTGTAATAGTACAGTTGCTTTATTGTTATCGTTTGGATAAACTATAGCTGTGCTACCTGAATGGGATGATCTTAGTTTTACTTTAACATTTAGTCCAGTGTGTGGAATTTTGTCCTTAACTAACCAATTTATTTTTTCTATGTGTAGCTTATTTTGCAATAGTGCAGATTTGTGGCCCACTGTAACTTCATTAGTATCTGGATTTAATTTGATAACATATAATGGTTCCTTTGAAGATAATCCTATACCTCTTCTTTGTCCAATAGTAAAATTGACTATACCATCATGTTGTCCCAATATGTTTCCACTAGTATCTATAATATTACCTTTTTTTATTGCGTTAGGTCTTAGTTGTGCTATTGTATTTTTATATGTATCTGCAACGAAACATATATTTTGGCTATCTGGTTTATTCGCTATTGGTAGATTAAAATGTTCTGCTAATTTTCTTATGTTATCTTTATGAAAATTTCCTAGTGGGAATCTAAGAAATTTTAGCTGTTCTATTGTAGTTGCAAATAGAAAATAACTCTGATCTTTTTTTGTATCTTTGCTTGAATATACGTATATATCATCATCTTGTTCTATTTTTCTAATATAATGACCGGTAACTAGGATATCTGCATCAAGTGATTTTGTTGCATTAAGTAGATCTCTAAATTTTACAACTTGATTGCATTTTATACATGGTATAGGAGTTTTGCCCTGCATGTATGTGTCTATAAAATCATCTATGACTTCTTCTTTAAATACTTTTTCATAGTTGAGAGTATAATGAGGGAACCCCATAATTGATGCTACTTGTTTTGCATCTTGCGTATCCAGACTACCACAGCATGCACCTTTTCCAGTAGTATTATTATATAGTTGTAGAGTGATGCCGATAACTTTGTACCCTAATTTGTGTAACAATGCTGCTGCTACTGAACTATCAACACCGCCGGACATAGCAACAACTGCAGTTGTTGCTGAGGGTGATTTATTTTTAACTAGTGGGTCTATTTTAAAGTCATTAAGCATTGTTTATTAAAGTATTTTTTAGCATTGTAACATGTAAATTTGATACATGAAATATGTAATAATTTATAAAATAAGAGTTGTTTTAGGTGCTGTTGTAAAATATTTATATACTTATTACTGTATCACTACAAACTTATATGTATAGGTATTTGGTATTGCATGTGAATGACGCTGCCTTGTCATTAAAATTAGATTCTATTGTATTGATGAATCCTGATTGATATCTACTGATATAATAATTAAATATGAATATTACTTTGAGAGTTATTAGTATAGAATTTTAGACTTAGATGTTCAATAGTGATTAAAAAAGATCATTGTGATTAGGCTCAGTGTATGGTTGGTTAGTATCTGATAGGTTTTTTAATATATTTGCTACATCATGGTAATGTACTTGATGTTTTTCTATAAGCTGGTTTATTTTTTTAATCATACCTAAGTTTTTGATTTCTGATAAATTATCTTCTCTAATGTATTGTTGTACTGTGGTATCGCATTCTATTATGTCATATAAATATAAGTTATCAGACGATACTCTAATAAAGACTTGTGTTATTATAGCTATTAAATGTGTTGATAGTATTTTTAAAATAGATTTTTTGTGTGGAAATAATATTGCAATATTTTCTAGTGCGCATAAGCATGAAATTGTGTCAGTAAATGCTATAACGAGTAGACCCATATTGATACATGTAATGGCTGTGCGTACTAAATTAGCATTATTAAAATTACTGAAACATACAATATCTGCTGCTTGGTTTTTAATAAATGTAGGTTCAGCTTGTGGTAAATTGTGTATACTAATTAATGCTTTGTTGGATTTTGGGACAGGTATTGTATCATTACTGAAGATTAGTACGTGCTTTTTTTGGTTATCATTAATTTGATTCAATATAAATAATGCGGTGTTGTCATTACATATGTTTCCAGTAAATAATAGTAATCCTTTTGAACATATACTAATTATTCTGTGTAATTCTTTTTCAAACTCTGGTGTTACTATGAGTTCATTTTGTATAATATTAACTATAATTTTAAAAGACTGGGTAGCAGTATATAAAATATGTATATGTAATTGGTAAGAATCATCAAAAGCAAGTGTAGTATTAGAAAATCCTTGTGTCATGCATTTTTGATACTCTTCTGCTTTTAATATTGATTTTATAATTTCTTCTATCTCTTGTGTAGACAAACTTTTTATTTGAAGAAATTCTATATTGTTGTATCGTCTGATAGCTGGTGGGTTATTTGGTGTTAAGTATAGATAATCAGAAGAATACCCTATAGAAGATTGTATTAATTGATTAAAAAATAACATATATTATTGTTTAGTGTTATTAAAATTGCAGTATTAATTATAAATGTTATTATAATATTGCTAATTTTATCTTTATAAAGTATTACGGTGTCACTATGTAAGGTGTGTATAGGTGATTTTAGTGATGGTAATGTGATTACACAACATGTGAAAAATATATGTTGTGCTAAATGTTTCTCTTAACATTATTAATAAAAAAACTGCATTGATATTTTGTATTGGTTGTAACTCATTATTTCAAGTATGTATTTTAGTGTTTGGAATGATTTTGTTAGATACTGTGGAATAAATTATTAAGTAGTAACTATGTCTTCTTTTTTTGAAAATGTTGCAGTTTATAGATGTAGTGTAAATAACCTTGATGTTTCTATATATCTTAATAAGTTTAATCATTTTTATTAATTATCTAATTATAGAAAATATGTACATATTAATGTGTATTTCTTGGTGATATAAATGCTATTGATTTTTGTCAGAACTGATAACAATGTTATGTAGGGTATTGTTGAATGTACACTTTGATTACTGATGTACTAACAGTTACTGCTTTGTTTATTAGTTGGCTGTTATATGTTATAAAAATGTCTGTGTGTTATGATGTAAATATTTTTGTTGTTTGTGTATACTCTCTGCATTTTTATTAGTTATCTAATTATAGAAAATATGTACATATTAATGTGTATTTCTTGGTGATATAAATGCTATTGATTTTTGTCAGAACTGATAACAATGTTATGTAGGGTATTGTTGAATGTACACTTTGATTACTGATGTACTAACAGTTGCTGCTTTGTTTATTAGTTGGCTGTTATATGTTATAAAAATGTTTGTGTGTTAATGATGTAAATGTTTTTGTTGTTTGTATGATCTCTGCATTTTTATTAGTTATCTAATTATAGAAAATATGTACATATTAATGTGTATTTGTTGGTGATAAGGTGCTATTGATTTTTGTCAGAACTGATAACAATGTTATGTAGGGTATTGTTGAATGTACATTTTGATTACTGATGTAACAGTTGCTGCTTTGTTTGTTAGTTGGCTGTTATATGTTATAAAAATGTTTGTGTGTTAATGATGTAAATGTTTTTGTTGTTTGTATGATCTCTGCATTTTTATTAGTTATCTAATTATAGAAAATATGTACATATTAATGTGTATTTGTTGGTGATAAGGTGCTATTGATTTTTGTCAGAACTGATAACAATGTTATGTAGGGTATTGTTGAATGTACATTTTGATTACTGATGTAACAGTTGCTGCTTTGTTTGTTAGTTGGCTGTTGTATGTTATAAGAATGTCTGTGTGTTAATGATGTAAATGTTCTAGTGGTTGTATACTCTCTGCATTTTGTAGAAGTTTGTTGTAATATTCTAGTAGTATGCTGTTAGATGTAAAGCTTGGTAGTTGATATACTAATGTGTTCCTGCTTTTTTTTACTAAGACAGCATGAGGTAAATTTTCTTGTACGTTCCTTACTGGTTTTTCACTTGTGATGTATTGTCTCATGTTTTTAGGAAAGTGTAATGTTAATTTTATATCTTTGTATGAAATAGGACTGTAACTGTTCTTTGGATTTGATGATATTGAAAAAGTTAGTTTGCTTGTAAGTATATATTTTGCTGTATCAACATTACCTTTATCATTTATAAGTATATCATTTTTAATGTCACAAATTATTATATGACTGTTTTTTATTTTAATTGATGTGTTAGTGTTTCTGCCTCGTACAATATAGTTTGGATCTTCTTCTGAACCTTTATTAAAAATGCTATTGATTATTTTGTACGAAATGCTGAAAAAACATCCTTGATGT
The DNA here is from genome assembly GCF_000013145.1 of Ehrlichia chaffeensis str. Arkansas. Taxonomy (NCBI): domain Bacteria; kingdom Pseudomonadati; phylum Pseudomonadota; class Alphaproteobacteria; order Rickettsiales; family Anaplasmataceae; genus Ehrlichia; species Ehrlichia chaffeensis. Next base: position 888,502 of record NC_007799.1, on the reverse strand, counting down.
AAACAGCTGATTAACTCGTGTATAATGCTTTCTTTTATTACTATATTAGGTTTTACATTTGAGCACATTTGTTCTAAAATTGCAGCTGCAAGAGTTCTATTACGAAGATTTGTATTACTTATATTTGATAAGTATGATGAATGTTTATCTGTTAATTTAGTACTTTGTTGTGTGTTAATGTAACCTGAAAGTATATTTTTTATTCTATCGCGGTTAATTTTGGTATTCTGAATAGTGATATCAGTGCGGCAGATATCAGTAAGAAATGCGTTACAATTAATGATGTCAGTATTTATTGTTTGCTTGGTAGTAGGGAACATAACTTGTAATACATTTTCTTGTGACATAGAAGTCAAGTGCTGTTGAAAAATTTCTATTGTGTCAATTTTACTATCTTTAAAAATACGAAGTGCTATAATTAGTATTACTATAAAAACTATAATTAATAATATTAAAGTTATTGCTATGCTACTAAGGTAGTCCATAATATTGTACTTCTATAGTATTTCTTAGAGTTATAAAACATTAATCATTTAACTATAATATTTAAGTATATTAAAATAATGAAAAAAAACAATAATAATTCTTTATAATTAATATAGCAAATGTAAATTCAATTATAATTATGTAGTAGAAAACTTGTATTGTGTAAAAAAGTACAGGCTACTTTGGAAATTTGAATACAAGTGTTTAATGATGTGTTTGATGCTGTACTACTGGTGAGCAACTTTCAACAGATTCATAGTTATGCTTTACTATAGCACCGAAACTTGATTTATTAATTAATGAAGGAATTTTTAAATTTGGTAAAGAATATGTAAGGTGTGTATTACCTTCTGAATTTCTGCACATATTAGTTAATGTGATTCTGTTACTCTCAATTTTACTACTAGTAGTGTTGTTTGTAATATACTTTTGTATTGTGTCAGGTACTGTTACTTCTAAAGTAATGTTTTTGTATAACATATCTGAAAAGCTGTGACTATTTTCTGGCATCATCGTAAATGTTAATTTGAATGGTAAAACGTATCCCTGAGTTTGGTTATGCTTGTATATTTTAGTGTGTGTGCTAATAGTACATGTTATTTCATTACTGTTTTCTATTGTAAGTGATGCCTTTAGATCTTTAATCTTTGTTTTAGTAATATTAAATTCTTTACATGTTTTTAAAATTTTTTCAAAGAACATTGCTGGCATAGCGAAATTTCCTGCTTGATTACAATGGCTTACTATTTCATGTGTTATATTTATGTTGGGAACCACTCCAGTGTTTGTGTCGAAAATTAATTCAAAAATTGTGGCCATTGCTATCCTGTGGTAAAACATGTCGCGACATGTTTTATCATCTATATCTAATGCTTGTTTTATGGCTTCTTTATGTTTGTTTGCTAGCCTAATAACATTACAGTCAGATGTCATATTTCCGGACTTTATGGTTGATTCTAATGTATTATATTGGGTAAAAAATGTTGCAGCATGGACTTTCATACCATTGATAGTATACTGAATACGATGGAAATCTAGGTGTGATGTTTTACCCTGTGTAGCGGCACTATTTGGTCGGTTTTGAATAGGAAGTGCAAAAATTGATTGCTTCATTGTTTCTTCTGACATGGGTATATATTTTTTGAACAATGTTGATTGCTTGTTGCGTAGGTAGTAAAACGTAGCAACTGCTAGAAATATGATTAACATTACAGACAATAATGCTATTACAGCAATTTCTATTGAAAAATTGTGACTCATGTTTTTATACCTAAGTTTTTTATATACTAGACTAATATTTAAATTATTAATAAAATTTATTGTTAAATTATATTACAATATTAAATATTTTACAAGGATAGTTTACAAATATTATTTTTAAAGATTATTTAATTAACTAATAGATTAAAAAAAGTGAATATATTAATTCATAATATTCTTACTAATTTTCCAGGAAATTGATTAATATAGGTTTACTTTTCTTTTTAATATTCCGTAATATTTATATGGGTTTATTTAAAGTAATTAATACAGTACTAAATTTAGTAGTTTATATTGTATTGTTAATGAATATTAAATAGTTGTTTCTGTATCTAATATAGCTGTTATAGTTGTGAGAGTGTTATCATTTTATGTATTATGTTTTAACTAATTTTAATATTGGTGTATAAGTATACATATGTGTTTTATAGCACTTTTTATTGGTTCCTTTTTTATTAGAATGTTTAATTTGTAGTAATATCTATTAGATCTGTATATTATCTCTTCTGTTTTGAAATAATGGTTTGGCTTTTGGGTTTGGTAAGCGATATTCTAAGGTAGAAGTATGAGAATTACTTGTGTTGTAATAATGTAATGTGGCACAATCAGGATCTTGTGTTATAGAAGAAGGTTGCATACATTGTGTGTTACACTTTTCTTTTGTAATGTAATGTTTAATACTATTAGGAATGAATAAAGTAAAGGTTGTTTGATTATATGATATAGAGCTTCTGTTTGTTCGTGGGTTTTTTCTTAATAACATATTGAAATGGAAAACGCTACTAAAAGAATGTACCTTATTAGGCTTTGCAGTGTCGAATAATGACATATTGCTAATTATGCTTATAGTTATTAGATTATAGTTATATACTGCAAATTGTATAATATGGTTTACAGGTTTAATAATATTAGTAGGGTTTTTATCTGTATTAAAAATGTTATTTAATATTTTAATTCCTGCTTGTTCATATACCTCTTGATGGAAATGATTGACAATTTCATGTATTATATCTGGGCTAATTTCTGAGTTATTTAGGACTGTAAACATATTATCTAAGGTTGCAGCTAAAGCAATTTTAGGATGATATGTTTTAAGGTTGTTATAGTTCGTTTTTATACCTAACGATTGTACTATATATTGAAAATGTTGGTTAATGTATGTATTGGATGTATCTTGTGATTGGTAAAATTTTAATATTCTAGGTAACTGTTTAAATAAATTTTCGTCAAGATTAGGCATACTAACCGCTAATTGGTTGCTAAGAATTTTGTGCGATAGATTTGTTATGTTTAGTTGGTTGTTATTTTCTGGGTAAAATATTGTTTGTATAAAATCTCTAGATATGTTGGGTAATTGTTTATCAAAGAATACCTTGTGAGATCTGTTATTAATAGCGCAAAAGATAAATGATAGAAGAACAATCATCAGTATTATTAATGCTATGATGATTATGATTGTTAAAATGGTATTGTTCATATGCCACACTATGTATATTTACGTTTACTTTAGCATATTATTTATAATAAATTAATCTTTTTATTTAAATTTTATATATTTTATATAATGTAAGTGGTAATGAGATATATTGGTGTTATTTTGATGAGTGTTTTTGAATAAAATATGTATTATTATTTTTGGAGTATATGGAGTTTTAGCTTGGGTATAGTTTTATATAGTTTTGTACTTGTGGATGAACATAAATGTTTATTTTACTATTTTGTGATGAGTGAATTATAGGTATTTCACGGTTTTCATGATAGAAGTATTGGGGATTAGTTCGATTTTTGCGACAAATAAAGGAGTAAATTTATCTGTAGGTTTTAAGTGAAGTCAGGATTTTGAAAGTGTAGAAGAGATTATACATTTTATATTAGAGAACTATTGTTATACAGAGCGAGAAGAGGTAGGTGTATTATTGTTTTGTTGTGGTGCATGTACAATTGCGGAAACAGTAATTTTGTTGCTGACATTTTGTTTACTGTTTTTTGAATTTGTATTATCTGCTTGCATGTTCTGAGATGTATTGTGTTGAGCTTGTTGTTGTATCTGCTCCTCCTGATTTTCTTCTTTTTGATCTTCTGTATCCAGTGGAATGTCCTCAAATATATCGTATTGAGCTTGTTGTTGTGTCTGTTGCTCCTGATTTTCTTCTTTTTGATCTTCTGTGTCCAGTGGAATGTCCTCAAACATATCGTGTTGAGCTTGTTGTTGTATCTGCTTCTCCTGATTTTCTTCTTTTTGATCTTGTATTTCCATTGATACTGGTAAGCATGCGTAATTTTGTAAACTATATTCTATCCTAGCTATATCGTTACCACGTGTTATCTTGTATGGAGTTGTTTTCTGAAAAGGAGTATTAGTAAAAAATGCATTTATCCTACCTACTATATTACTTAGAGGAGTGAACATGTTACTCATGAAAACCCTGCCCCTAGGAACTAGGGCTGATGATATTTGTGCTGGTAATTGCAGTGATATTTTAGGAGAATTATATAATATGTGACCGTGTTCATTTGCGCTGACATAGAATGACAGTTTCCCCTTAACAGTGCATACAGTATCTCCTGATGCTATGTCTCTAAAGTTTATTGTTTCCTGATACTGTACCTTTAATGTTGAGTTTGAAATTACTTTGATTTTAGTATCATAACATTGTGGGGCCGGTATAATACTGTTATTAGGATATATTCTGTGCTGTATATCTTTTCCAGCACTATGCATTATCTGTGTATATAGTGAACCATGCAAAGATGTTTGATTTAACATTGTTATACATTCGTCACGAAGAGCAGGGTTAATCTTTTGTCCAGAGTACCGATAAAACGTCGAATTAAGCATTGAATGTAAGATTGTACGATATTCATTGCCTTGTGGTCGTGGATTCTCTTTGTTATACCGATCAATTAGTTGATTAATGTTAGTATTCTGTCCATTTATTGATATGTCGTTTCTTGACATATCCTTCCAGGCTTGTTCACCACTTGTACATTCAGTATATTTTGTATTTCTAATACCCTGAACACTGAAGCCTTTTAAGGATTGCATAAATGATGGCATAGTTAATCTGCGCATCGCGGATCTTAATTGATTTAGCATTGGAGATTCTTTATAATAAATACTGTAAGTAGTATAGATGTAATTCTTTAACAATTAATGAATGTATTATCGTGTATATATTAAATGACGCGAAAGGATTATAAATTATGTATAAAAATGTGGTTAGTGTTGCACATCATACCCTATGTGTTGAAATGGTAAAGAATTCTATACTGTTACATAATGCTGTTATTAGCATTAACCGATTCACAAAACTTAATAATTAATAATAGCTAGAAATATTTTTTATAACTTGTACATGTTCTGCAGGTAATTCCTTTATAAATCTTGATATTTTCATTTGCTGGCGCCAGTTGTTAATATCTCTTACTGCTACGCATGATATAAATAGTTGTTCACGTGCTCGTGTAATCCCAACATAGGCGAGTCTTCTCTCTTCTTCTAGTGCTTCTCCTGTTCTGTCTTGTAAAGATTTTTCATGTGGAAATACTCCTTCTTCCCATCCAGGTAGAAAAACTATAGGGAATTCTAATCCTTTTGCTGCATGTAATGTCATAATATATGTGTAGTTGTCATTGTAATTTAATGAGTCTGTTTCTGTTACAAGGCTGATGTGTTCTAAAAATTCATTTACATCATTAAAACTTAATAATGCAGAAAAAAGTTCTTTTATGTTTTCTATTCTTGCTAAACCATTTTCACCTTCGTTTTCTAACATGTCTACATATCCTGAGTCGTAAGCTATCATTTTAACAGTGTTTGATATTGAATCAGATGATAAAGATTCTTTCCAAGAGTCAATCTTATTTAATAAGTTATTTAAAGATCGGGATGCTTTGTCAGGTAGTTGATTATTTGAAATTAGAATTTTTGCTGCGTTCAAAAAATATGTATTATTTTGTTTAGCACATAAGTATATTTTATTAAGAGTTGATGCTCCTATATGTCGTTTAGGTTTATTAATTATTCTTTCAAAAGCGATGTCATTATTAGGGTTAACTGTAATTTTTAAATAGGCGATGATATCACGAATTTCTTGTCTATCGTAGAATCTTGTACCACCAATTATCTTATATGGTATGCTATATTTAATGAAGTATTCCTCGAATATTCTTGTTTGAAATCCTGCCCTTACTAAAATAGCTGTCTCGTTAAATTGGTAGTCATGTAAATTTTTAATATATTCACATATATACTGTGCTTCTGCTTTACTATCCCAAAATTTCATTAAATTAACTTTTTGTCCTTTCTCGTTTGTTGTCCATAGCTTTTTTCCTAACCTTGATTTATTGTTATTTATTATCGCTGTGGCAACGTCTAATATATTAGATGTTGATCTGTAGTTACATTCTAATCGAACAATTTTTGCATTTGGAAAATCATCAGAAAATTTTAAAATATTTCCTACTTCTGCTCCCCGCCAACTATATATTGATTGGTCATCATCTCCAACACAGCATAGATTTTTGTATTTTTGAGCTAATAATCTTAACCATAAATATTGAATTGTATTTATGTCCTGATATTCATCAACCATTATGTATTTAAATTGTTCTTGGTAATGGGATAAGACATTATGTTGTGTAGTGAATATTTGAATGTTGTATAGTAGTAAGTCTCCAAAATCAACGCAGTTTAAAAATTTTAATCTTTCTTGATAAATGTGATATGTACTCAATGCTACTGTATTAATAGGTTTATATAACTCTGTTTCAGTAATATTGCTTGGTATAAGTCCTCTATCTTTCCATCTTTGTATTTTATTTAAGATAATTTTATGGGCATCTGATGCATATTCGGGATGCATGTCATTGACAATATTTTTTATTACTTGTAGTTGGTCGTCTGTGTTAATGATTGTAAAATCGTTTTTTAATCCAACTACTTCAGCATGCTGTCTTAAGATTTTTGCTGCTATTGCATGAAAAGTTCCTAACCAGATATTATATACAGGTGTTAATTCACTAATTCTAGATAGCATTTCGTTTGCTGCTTTATTAGTAAATGTTACTGCTAAAATTTGGCTAGGTAATGCAAAATTGTTATTAATGATGTATGCTATTCTTGAAGTAATAGTTCTAGTTTTACCTGTACCTGCTCCGGCTAATATTAAAATAGGACCATTTATATTAATGACAGCTTCCCTCTGGTCTTCATTAAGTGAAGTTATATAATCTTCCATAATGCAATAAATTCATCATTATCTGGAGTATATTATATTTTTTTTCTGGTACAGTCAAAGTAAGATCTTAATATTATATTTTTGAGAACGGTTTGTTAATGTGATGAAATATAGCGTGACAATAGTATATTGGTGTATATTTGTTAAAAAATAGTAGTAATTAAATTTAGATATTTTTATGCAATAATGACACATTATTAATTTGTAATACCTGTGTTTTTTAATGTGGTTACGCTTTTAATATAGAATAGACCTCATCACAAAATAATAAATATGTTTTGTCTGTTTTAGTTTAAATTTTAAGTTGAAGTAATAATGGTTGTGCAATACAAATACTTGGTGTGGTTGTATAGCAGGAGGAACAGCTCATTTTGGGTTATATGATGTTTTTAGTAGCAATGTTAGTTGGTTGTTTTTGGAAACAATTACTTGACCTTGATGTGCTTGGGAATTAAGATGTGTGATATATTTTAAGGTTAGTTAATAAGTATTAGATGAGTGATGTCAATAATGTCATACCGGTTTCTATAGAACAAGAATTAGAAGATTCTTACTTATCTTACGCAATGAGCGTTATAGTTAGTAGGGCGATTCCTGATATACGAGATGGATTAAAACCTGTGCATAGAAGGATTTTGTATTCTATGTATAAGTCTGGTTATGATTATGGTAAGCCGTATAAAAAAGCAGCACGTGTTGTTGGTGATGTTATGGGGAAATATCATCCTCATGCAGATGCGGCAATTTATGATTCATTAGTAAGAATGGCGCAGGATTTTTCTTTGCTATTGCCGTTAATTGATAGTCAGGGTAATTTTGGTTCAATAGATGGTGATCCTCCAGCTTCTATGCGTTATACAGAAGCTAGATTGGCGAAGGCAGCACATTTTTTATTAAATGACATAGATGAAGATACTGTAGATTTTCGGCCTAATTATGATGAGAATGAAGTAGAGCCTGTAGTATTACCAGCAGAATTTCCTAATATACTGGTTAATGGAGCTGGTGGTGTTGCTGTTGGTATGTCAACCAATATTCCTTCTCACAATTTAGGGGAAGTAATAGATGCTTGTATAGCTTACATAGATAATCCTGAAATTACTTTTGATGAGTTAATTAATATAGTTCGTGGTCCTGATTTTCCTACTGGTGGTACTATTTTAGGGGATGCTGGTATACGTTCTGCATTTATGACAGGTAAAGGAACAATTATTATTCAGGGGAAAACTCATTTAGAAGATTTACCGTCTGGAAAGCAAGCAATAATTATTGATGAAATTCCTTATCAGGTAAATAAGGCAAAACTTATTGAGCGTATCCATGAACTGATCAAAGAAAAAAAGATAGAAGGGATATTAGATTTACGAGATGAATCTAACAAAATGGGGATACGAGTTGCAATTGAATTAAAGAAACAGGTGTCTCATCAGGTTATCTTAAATCAAATTTTAGGATTAACTCCATTGAGAACGAGCTTTAGTATTAATACGCTTGTATTAGATAATAATAAACCAAAAGTGATGTCTTTACCAGACATTATATCTACGTTTGTTGAGTATAGAAAGGAAGTTTTAACACGTCGTACCCAGTTTAGATTAAGAAAGGTTCGGGAAAGAGCTCATTTATATATAGGCATGTACATTGCTGTGTTAAATATTGACAAAGTTATTGCTATTATTAGATCATCTCGTGACACAGCAGAGGCTACTAAGCGGTTACTTGAATGTAAGTGGGATGCTCTAACATCTGTTAGAGAGATGATAGAACTTGTTGCCGATAGTAAAAGCATTGTCATTGACAATGTATGTCAATTAACAGGTGTACAAGTAAAATCGATACTGGAAATGAAATTACAGCGTCTCACAAACCTGGAAAAGGAAAAATTGGAACTTGACTTAAAGTCAATGGTATCGATGATTAAACAGTATACTGAGCTTCTTAAAAACAAAGAGTCTTTATTACAATTGATTAAGGATGGGTTTAAAGAGATTAAAGCAAAATTAGCTGTTCCTAGGAGAACTACTATAGATTATTCACATTTTGAGACCGATATTGAAGATCTTATACCAAAAGAAGATATGGTAGTTACTGTCACTATGAGTGGTTATATTAAACGTGCTAAGCTTTCAAATTATCGAGCTCAGAAAAGAGGTGGAAAGGGGAGAATAGGACAGGCTATTAAGGAAGAAGATGTAATAACTAATCTTTTTGTAGTTAATACTCATACTAGTGTATTGTTCTTTTCTAATATTGGTAGAGTATATAAGTTGAAGGTTTATAAGCTTCCATTAGGTGAACCTACATCACGTGGAAGATCATTAGTAAATATTTTTCCGCTGAGTGAGAATGAATCTATAACTAGTGTTATGCCTTTACCTGATAATGTAGAAGATGCGGAAATATTGAATATTGTTTTTGCAACTGCATCAGGTAATTTAAGACGTAATGCACTTTCAGATTTTCAATATGTACCTAGTAACGGTAAAATAGCTATGGTACTTGATACAGGAGATACTTTGATATCTGTGAAGGTATGTAAGGAAGAGGATCATGTTTTATTGTCTACAAGGTTAGGGAAAAGTATTAGGTTTTCTGTAAGTAATGTTCGTCAGTTTAAGGGCAGAATGTCTGATGGGGTAAGAGCTATTAAGCTATCTTCAGATGATAATGTCATTTCTATGTCTGTATTGCTAGCTATGGATATAGATTCTGAGAAAAAGGATCTGTATTTAAAAGTTCCTTTAGACAAGCGTATGTGTGTTAAAGAGGAAGGTGTTGTTAATGGAGGTATAGCTAAGATATTATGTGATCTTGGATTAGAACAAGACATATTTGTTACTATGGTACAAAATGAACAATTTATTTTAACAGTAACTGAAAATGGCTTTGGAAAAAGAACTTCTGCATATGAATATCGCACTACTTTGAGAGGGGGAGTAGGTGTTGTTAATATTTTGACAACTGCAAGGAATGGCAATGTGGTAGCTAGTTTTCCTGTAGAATCTAATGATCATATAATGTTAATTACAGATAAAGGTAAGCTAATTCGTATTGCTGTAAGTGATATCAGAATTATTGGTAGAAGTACTCAAGGTGTTACTTTATTTAAGACTGAGAAACGTGAAAAAGTTGTTTCAGTAGCAAAGATAATTGATGCTAAGGATAATTCTGATATTGATGGTAATATATAAGTTGTGTATGCAGATTAATGAATCGAAGGAATATAAATTTACTCTTTACTAAATTTAAGGAGCATAATCCTCACCCCAGAATAGAACTGAAGTATACTAATAGTTTTACTTTACTAATAGCAATAGTTTTATCTGCACGTACTACTGATGTTAGTGTAAATAAGATTACAGATAAACTATTTGAAGTTGCTGATACTCCAAGAAAAATGTTAGATCTTGGAGAAAAAGGACTAAAAAATTATATAAATACAATAGGATTATATAATTCTAAATCTAAGAATATTATTGCACTTAGCGGAATTATTATAAATCAACACAATAGTAATGTACCTTTAGATTTTAATACTCTTGTTGCATTACCGGGTGTAGGTAGAAAAAGTGCTAATGTTTTTTTAAATACATGGTTAAATTTACCAACTGTTGCTGTTGATACTCATGTGTTTAGAGTAAGTAATAGGATAGGATTAGTTAAGGAAAGTAATGTATTAAAGACAGAGGACGCGTTGTTAAATGTAATACCAAAAAAGTGGTTATTATATGCGCATCATTGGTTAGTATTACATGGTAGGTATGTGTGTAAGTCAAGAAAGCCATTGTGTAGTCAGTGTGTTGTTCAAGATTTATGTGAATATGAAAGTAAAAGTTTATGAACTTGCTAGAGTGTGATGTTAAGTGTATTACTTGGTTAATATTGCATGATAGACATGTGTGTAAGTCAAGAAAGCCATTGTGTAGTCAGTGTGTTGTTCAAGATTTATGTGAATATGAAAGTAAAAGTTTATGAACTTGCTAGAGTGTGATGTTAAGTGTATTATTTGATTAATATTGCATGATAGATATGTGTGTAAGTCAAGAAAGCCGTTGTGTAGTTAGTGTGTTGTTCAAGATTTATGTAAATATGAAAGTAAAAGTTTATGAACTTGCTAAAGTGTTACGCTAAGTGTATTACATTGCTGATTAATATTGCATAACGAGTATGTTGATCAAGAAAGGTATTGTGTAATTTGCTTAAGTCAAAGTTTGTCTGGGTATAAATGGTTTATACATATACTTTTGCTAGTATTAAAATGAATATATGTACATCAAAAGGATATGTGTTATACAGTGTTTATGATAACTTCCTAAAATGCATTGACTATGCACATTTATTTTTTTACATTGATATTATCTTGTTAGTTGATTGGACATTTTATGGGGTTAAACATAGTTAAAGTTGTTCCAAATATGAAGTGGATATGTGGTATTATAGTTGTCTTATTAGTAGTGTTTGCAGGGATGGTTTCATGGGTAAATAACCGTCATGAGAAGTTATCACAACGTATGGGTGATATGATGTATGATGCTTTAATGGGTGAAGTTAGTGAACATGAAATGATAAAAATATTGAATGATGTTGCTAAAGTTGATGGTTCTAACTACCAGTACTTAGCTAAGTTTAAGTTAGCAGGTATGTATGGGGAGAATGAAGTAGCAAAAGCACAGTCAATATATGCTGATTTAGCTGCTGATAAAAGACTCATGCCTGAGTTGAGGGAGTTAGCAGAGTATTTGGAGATTATAGCATTGCTTAAAGGAGAGGATTTAGATTTATTGAAAAGTAAAGTTCAGAAATTTTTGTCTACAAAATCTGAAGTTTATAAGTCATCTATTAAAGAAGCAATAGCAGTGTATATGCTAAAAAATAATAATATAGATGGTGCTATCGAGGTAATAAAAGAGATAGTTGGTAATGCAGATTCTGAGCTTATGGTGTATAAGCATGCTATGGATTTACTACAAATTTATGAGAATTAGTAATTTAATAACTTGAAAATTGTTGCTGTAGTTATTACTTATTTATTTAATACTAGTTTAAGAGGGTTAATATGCAAGATGTTATAAATTCTGAGAAATTGAAGTTTGATGCCGAAGTAGGTAAGGTGTTAAAGCTTGTTATACACTCTCTTTATACAAATAAGGATATTTTTTTAAGAGAATTAGTTTCTAATGCTTCAGATGCATGTGATAAGTTACGTTATGAATCTCTATCTAATCAAGATTTAATAGACCAAGATTCTGATTTTAAAATAGTTATCAGTGTAGACCAAGATAAAAATAGATTATATATATCTGATAATGGTATTGGAATGAATAGGCAAGACCTAATAGATAATTTAGGTACCATAGCGCATTCTGGTACACAAAGGTTTTTGGATGAAATTAATAATGGAACTTCTTCTCAAGGTGTTGTTGAACTAATAGGTAAATTTGGTGTAGGTTTTTATTCTGCATTTATGGTGGCAAGTGAGGTTATAGTTGAGTCTCGTAAAGCTGGAGAATCTATAGGGTATCAGTGGAAATCTCATGGAGATGGAGAATTTACTATTTCTCAACTGGAGGATAATCAAATTTCCCGTGGAACTAAGATTACTTTAATATTAAAGCCTGAAGAATCTGAATTTACTGATAGGTTTCGTATAGAACATATTATTACTACATATTCTTACCATATTAATTATCCAGTTTATTTCTTAAATGATAAGGGAGAAGAAGAGAAGTTAAATAGTGATGCTGCTATTTGGACAAAATCTAAAGGTGAAATATCTGCAGAAGAACATCAAAATTTTTTCCGTACAGTAGCTCATGTTGGTGGTGAACCTTGGATGATATTACATAATAAAAATGAAGGGGTAGTAGAGTACACTAATTTATTGTATATACCATCTATTAAACCATTTGATTTATTTCATCCTGATAGGAAATGTTCAGTAAAATTATATGTGAATAAAGTATTCATTACTGAAGATAATGTACAAATTATACCTCAGTATTTGAGATTTTTAAAAGGTATAATAGATTCTTCAGACCTACCTTTAAATATCAGCCGTGAAACTTTACAAAATAACAAAATTATTGAGAAGATAAAACAATCTATAGTTAATAGAGTACTATCTGAACTTAAGAAAAAAGCTGAGAGTGATATTAAAGATTATAAAAAATTTTGGGAAAATTTTGGCTCAGTATTGAAGGAAGGATTGTGTGAATCGATGAACACAGAGTTTCGTGAAGAGTTAATGTCAGCATGTCGTTTTTATAGTACATACAGTGATGATTCGTTAATTAGCTTGGAAGATTATATTGAAAGAATGAAAGCAGGGCAGGATAATATTTATTATTTAACTGGTAATGATTTAGATTCTGTGAAAAAGAGTCCTCAACTGGAAGGGTTTATAAGTCGCGGGATAGAAGTTATACTGTTAGTTGATCCTGTAGATGATTTTTGGACGAATGTGGTAACTGATTATCAAAAGGTGCCTTTAAAATCAGTTATACGAGCGGATGAAGATTTAGAAAAACTTGCTCATCTTGATAAGAGTGAAGAAATTAAGGAAAATGAAGATGAGAGCGTTGATTCTAAAGAAAAAGTAGACACATTTGTTAAGTATGCAGCTCAAGTACTTGATAAATTAGTCAGTAGCGTTAGGGTATCGAAAAAATTAACAAATAGCCCAGTATGTTTAGCTGTAGCGGATGGTTCCATGGATATTAGAATGGAAAGATTTTTAAGGGAACAGAAGCAATTGAATTATAAGAGCACAAAGATTTTGGAGATCAATCCTAAACATCCTATTGTTACTAAAATGATAGATGAACATGCTAATGCTGGGGAAAGTGTTACATTAGAAAACATGTTGCATTTATTATTGAATCAAGCATGTATTCTTGAAGGAGAAGAGCTACAGGATGTTAGTGATTTTGCTGAAAGAATGAATAATATATTGGCTAAGGTTTATCAATAGCTCTTAGATATGGCTTAATCTGACTATAGTATTATATACATGACTATTTGTAGGTAACTAGATATGTGTTTTTGAAGAGGTATGTCAGAGATGGGTTTATACTAAAGATATATCGTATTTAGAGAGTGATTTTAGGCATGTATTGGTACTGTATTAGAAATAGGTACGCAATACGTACTTGATGATGTGAAAATGGTATAGCAGAAATATGAATGTTAATAGATTGATTATTGTGAATGGTTTTTAAATCATCTATTATTAAATTCAGTGTATATACTTCTTGAAAAGAAGCTGGGTAATCTTAGTGATTTTTGTTAAAAAGGAAAGGTTGTTTGTAATAAGTTGCGTAGGGTTTAAGTAGTAACAACAACTTTCTTTATAATTGTTTAATTCTTTTGGTTATAACTTTTGGTTGTATAAAAACCACTTGCAATAAACTGTAGAAATGTATAAAATTAGGCATGTGTGTAGTTAAACTAGTTTGTGTCTAAATTAGATAGAGGCCCTACCTTACCTTTGTAAGATAAAGTGTGTGTTACCTAATGGTTATGCATTGATAGTAAGGTAGGACCGTATTTATTAATCTTTTAAATTAATATAATAGGATTGTAATCAGAAAATGATAAATAGTCAATAACAATTATTTATTATTTTAATATAAAATTACATTATTCATATTTTATTTAATTGTTTTTTTAACTAATTAACAATTTGCTTAACTAAAGATCTTATATTTTTTAATATTTAGTTTAAAAATTAATAACTTAGTAGCTTCATAATGACTTTATATATTAATTAACATTAAAAACTGAACTTAATTAATTATTTATTCTTTAAAAACCTTATCGAATATTGTGTCTATATGTTGTGTATAATAATCAAAGTTAAATAAAGATTCTAAACTTTCGTTACTTATACATTTTAATACTTGTGGATCTTTTTTTAGTTCATCTAGAAAATGGCTATCGTTATTCCATGTTTTTAATGCCCGTTCTTGAATTATTTGATAAGCTGTTTCTCTTTTTAACCCATATTTTACTAATTCAAGAAGTACCCGTTGAGAGAATACTAAACCTTTTGATTGTGCTAGATTCTTATCCATATTATTAGGATATATGATCATGTTATTGAGCAAATTTGCTAACCTTGCTAATGCAAAATCTGTAACAATACAAGCATCTGGTGCAATACATCTTTCTACAGAGGAATGTGATATATCTCTTTCGTGCCATAAAGCAACATTTTCTAGAGCAGGAATTACGTAACTTCGTATCATTCTGGCAAGGCCTGTAAGATTTTCACTTAATATGGGGTTTTTCTTGTGAGGCATTGCAGAACTTCCTTTCTGTCCAGCTGAAAAATATTCTGTGACTTCTAGTGTTTCAGTTTTTTGAAGGTGACGAATTTCTATTGCTATGTTTTCTATGGAAGATGCAATAACTCCTAAAGTTGCAAAAAACATAGCATGGCGATCTCTTGGTATTACTTGTGATGATATAGATTCTGGTCTAAGATTTAATGCATTTGCTACATAATTTTCAACAAATGGATCAATGTTGGCAAAGTTACCCATAGCTCCAGAAATCTTACATACTGATATTTCATCTTGAGCCATTTTTAATCTGTTGTAATTACGCTTAAATTCTGCGTAAAATCTTGCAAGTTTTAATCCAAATGTTACTGGTTCTGCATGTACGCCATGACTACGTCCCATGCATAATATATATTTTGTTTCTATAGATTTTTGTTTTAAAATGTTTAATATGATTTCTATGTTATCTAATAATAAATTACAAGATTGCTTTAATTGTATGGATAAGCAAGTATCTAATACATCAGAGCTTGTCATACCGTAGTGTAAGTATCTTATATCTGCATTGGTAGATTCTGATATATATGTTAAAAATGCTATTACGTCGTGTTTTACTACTGACTCGATTTCATTTATGCGGTTAATATCAAAATGTTCAATTTTGTTTTTTAAATTATTGAGTATGTGATCAGGTATAACACCTAATTTTGCTTGTGCTTCGCATGCGTAGTATTCTATGTCCATCCATATTTTGAACTTATTATTGTCTTCCCAAATTGATGACATTTCAGGTCTACTGTAACGTTTGATCATTTGTTTGTCTCCGAGGTTTTAATATATTTTTATTGTAAATGTTTAGATGTTATTTGATATATAATATCTAATAACACTTGAAGTATGATGGTGGTAATATTATACCAATTTGTACTTTTAGGCATTATTTTCTTATTATCGTAGTAAATTTTAAGTTTTGCAGTTTTTATTGTGAGATATTATGGAAGGGTTATTATAATTTTCTTGCACTGTTACAGTTATTATTTTATCATTAAACTCCAAAATAATACTTGAAGATTGTGCGGGAGTAGCTTAGTTGGTAGAGCGTTACCTTGCCAAGGTAAAGGTCGAGGGTTCGAACCCCTTTTCCCGCTCCATTTCTGTAACGAAGAAGTTACTTTGTTGTTTTTATTTATTCTGAAGTTCTAAATCTTTATATTGTGGTCCAGAAATTAATGTTAACTATAGTTGATTAGTGTGTTATGTGTAAAAGGTTATTTTACTTATGTTATTATCTGTTGTTAAAATTGGTAAAGTGTTACCTTGCCAAAATAAAGGTCGAGGATTCGAATCCCTTTTCTTGATCCATTTCTGTAACGAAGAAGTTACTTTGTTGTTTTTATTTATTCTGAAGTTCTAAATCTTTATATTGTGGTCCAGAAATTAATGTTAACTATAGTTGATTAGTGTGTTATGTGTAAAAGGTTATTTTACTTATGTTATTATCTGTTGTTAAAATTGGTAAAGTGTTACCTTGCCAAAATAAAGGTCGAGGATTCGAATCCCTTTTCTTGATCCATTTCTGTAACGAAGAAGTTACTTTGTTGTTTTTATTTATTCTGAAGTTCTAAATCTTTATGTTGTGGTCCAGAGAAATTAATGTTAACTGTAGTTTATTAGTATGTGATGTGTAAAAGGTTATTTTATCTTATATTATCATCTGTTGTTAAAAATTGATAGACTTAAAAATGTAATGAAAAAATATAAAATTTAATAATTTCATTGAAGTCTTTTTCAATATTATAGCTAGAGTATTTTTACTATCTTGATAATAAAGAATTTGACAGTTTGTAAAGAGAGTTAAATCATAGGATTTATGTTTACTCAGGTATTTTAATATAGTCATTAATACCTTTTTACTGTTTTAATAGTATTGATAACAATGTTATGTGGGATATTGTTGAATGTACAATTTGATTACTGTGTACCAAGATGTTACTACTTTGTTTATTAGTTGGTTGTTATAAAAATATCTGTGTGTTAATGATGTAAATGTTCCTATTGTTGTATGCTCTCTGCATTTTTATTGGTTGTCCAATTATAGAAAATATGTACTTATTATGTGTATTTCTTGGTGGTATACATGCTATTGATTTTTGTAAGAATTGATAACAATGTTATGTAGGATAATGAGGAGTGCAGTACTTTACAAAAAGACTTGAATCATCTACTTAGACTTTATACTTTCATTCAGGACTTTTTCAGAGAAAGTAAGTACCTTTATGCTATCTTAATAAAGAAGAGTTAAGAGATTTAGGAAACCTGAATGAACTTGGTTTTACAATTTCATTCAGGCCTTCTATGTTGTATAACATTATCTTGATAAAGGAGCACCGTGGTGTGTAGCAGAAGAGACGTGAAGTGTTGAACTTGGTAATGTATTATCATCATCATCTGCGCCTCCGATAGGAGTTGCAGTAGCTCCAGCTGCTTGCTGTGTTGAGGTATCACTTTCTTCAGTTATGATTTCTGTAATACTGCATGTAGGAATGTTTCTACCAAATAGTAATGGAGGATCCTCTTCTGGATCTAGAAGTATCTCTGCTTGCATCATACTTTCTGGTATTATATCCTGTAATGGATCACCTGATCTTCTTCTTGGATGTAGTTGAGAGAAAAAGGCTTGTCTTATCTGAGAGTCTGGTAATGGTTCATTTAAGGCACTTCTACCTGATCTTCTTGATCTTCCTTGATTAGAAGATGTAGTGCCGGAATGTCTTGTATAAGATGTTAACTGTCCTTCATTTTGTTCTTCAAGATATATATCTGCATTCAGCATATTTACTGGTGCCCGCACATGATATACACCTGGTGTTGTGCTTGTTTCAGTATCCCTCCTTGGATGCAGTATATTTTGTTGATAGAAATATGTTGCTCTTAGATTAATGATGTCACTATCTGTAGGATGAGGACCTCTATCTGGATCTTGTTGTTCTACAATTACTTGTTGTAATTCACATTCTTCTTCTGTAAGTGTGATACTAGAACATCTTCTGTAAGATGTTAACCTTTCTCCTTCTTGTTCTTCAAGATATATACTTTCATTCAGCATACCTGTTGGTGCCCGCGCAGGAGATACACCTGGTGGTATGCTTGTTTCAGTATTCCTTCTTGGATGCAGTATATTTTGTTGATAGAAATATGCTGCTCTTAGTTCAGGAGTTTCAGGCTGATCATCTACATCTGACTCTTGTTGTTCTACAAACACTACAGGTTGTTCTTGTGAAATGTCTACACTAGAACGTCTTGTATGAGAAATTAATATTACTGGATTTTGTGCTTCAAGATATATGTCTGAATTCAGTAGATTTTTTGATGCCACATGATGTGTACCTGGTTGTGTTCTTGTTTCAATATTCCTGTTTGGATGCAATATATTTTGTTCATAAAAATATGCTGCTCTTTCCTCAGGGCCTATTATTGGTTCTTCTATAGTGCTGCTGCTGTGACGTCTCCTATAGGATAATAGAGGTATTCCGTCCCGCATTGTACCAGGTACTTCCTGATGTAATACACGTCTTGCTCCCCTTAACCTGTAGATTATTTCTGTACTGTTGTGCTCTCTAGTTGCATGTCGACGAGTTTGTAACTCCTCTTCATCTTCTTCTAAGATTTCACTAATAGTTATTCGATTTCTTGAGTCAGTAAATCTTATTTCCATGCTTGGGGCAAGTAATGCTAGGCTTCCTCTATTGGTGAATATAATATTTTCTACTGTATCTTCAATAATCATGATGTGTTGTTCTAATACATCAGCTTCGTATAAAATACTAGATGATACTGCATCAACATTTACGGTTGCCATTACATCAAATGCTGTTAATAAACTCACGTAACGTATTGAATTACCGATTAGGTCAAAACCTGTTAATACAAGAGGTGAAGATCCTGTTCTTAACATGTTTGCAAGTATAAACCTTCTGAATCTTGGGTTATAAGTTATATTATCACGTAATCTGTTTACTAATACTGGAAGTACCACTGACGCAATTCTTGTTCCTTTTAATATTGCTGAACATATTGGGAACGGAAATCCGAGCGCTACATCTAAATATTCAAAGGCCAGTATTGCTAAACTAGCACTATTCATAATCCTGTTACTTATCTGGAGCTCTCTTTCTTGATTTCGGTAACATTTCCTGGTAAGACGAGCATAAAGGCCTCGCATTTTTAATGGTTCTTCAATTGGTGCAAGTGGTGTAAAGAACCTAAAGATAGTCCATCTGAAAAAGGCATCTTTAAGTTCAGAATCTACGCAATCAACAGGCTGTATAATGACATTTCCGAACCAGCGAAATATTACTGTAGCTAAGAACTTATTATCATTTCTTCGATCTTCTTGTGTAGGTCTATATTTTTTTAAATGCTTGAGAATAAACGTTCTTTTTTTTTGTCCTAGAATTATATTAGGCAGTGTCCAAGTAAGCTGTAGTGTAGACATTAGAGTTGTTGCATAAGAAGGAGCCCCATTTAGAACGCCTTGGTGTTCTGGGAATTGTTCAGAAGGGTGTCTGGGGGCATAAACAACTGTGTTATTTCCGGTGGTATGATTTGGGTTAATATTTAAATCAGGCTGATAGATGCGGGTATGATTAAAAGTAACATTATGACGTGCTTGTAATAATGCAGATTGTATATCTGATTCTGCTCTACTGCTAGCATATCCAGCATACATACGTGTTACGAATACTGAGAGTATACTACCAATATATGTCCATGAAATGGTACTACTAAGGTATGTATTAAAATAATTAGCTGCTCTAATAATTTTATCTTGTACTGGATGTTCATGAGCAAATGCTTCATTAGCTAGAGATACTTGAGTTTCTCTTGTAAGTTGTGTTGCAGCTGTTGTATGTAATAAAATAGATGTTTTAGCTTCTATAACAAGCTGTTCATCATGATTTATTTCTGAGTGAGGGTTTGTACGTTTTATAATTGCATGTGATAAACCTCTCATTATTAGAATATAAGGAGTTAGTGGAGCTACTATATTAAGTACTTTTTGTGCTTCTTCATATAGAACGTCTTTATTACTGGCATTTAATATGCTATCTACGAAATCACTATAACAGTCAATGTCTGCTGGATTGAAATTAATTGGTAATGGTGTATTTTGGTTTAACAGCCTTTCAATATCACATAAAGGTATTGCTCCTACACCACTATCCCTTACTTGTTTAGCAATGTGTTTTGTTAATTGTAAGCGAAGACCAGATAAAAATAGTATTCCTTGTGCATCACATTGCTCTTGAAAATCTGCATCAAGTTTTTCTGATACTAATGCAAAGCTTTGAAAGTCTATTGAATTTAAAATGATTGTATTAAGGCATTCCTCAGTGATTATAACACACTTTTCATGAGGAGTATTTTGGACAGCAAAAAGCCACTGATCAAACTTATGTGAAAGATAACCTATTGGTTGTCTAATAGTTGGATTCACAACTTGATTTTTTTGTATATGCTTCAGTATGTCTTTGTAAAATTTCCTTTGAGTATTGTTAAATGTCCATCCCCCTTGCATGTTCTCATCTCCCTGTTAATTGAAAAATGTTCTATTAATAACTACACTATGCATTTATAGTTAATGGGTTATACAGCTACTTTAAAAGTGCAAACATAATACCTGTGCACTTTTTATAAAATAATAGGCATTTTGACTATTTAACCAAAATAAATAAAGGTGATGAAGAAAAAAGAACGCAGCTACACACGCATTGAAATCTATACATGGCAGATGAATAAAACCTCACCAAGTTATTGTATTACTTGGATAATAAACAACAACCAGTAAAACACCTACAAGTAACTAGCTTAGTATTTAAGCACTCACGCGCCACGTTAACATATTTATATTTAATTAAAACCTTGAATATAATACCTTCATTCTATATTGAATATATTATTCAGTCAATAATATTTTTATTTTTTAGTGTGTTACTATCTATTAGTATCACATTTTTATTGTTTGTAAAAAAGTATATAAGTTTTCTAATTAAGTATAGTAGGAAATTATTTGTTAGATTAGCCATTGTATCATGCATTTTCGTAATGTTGTGTTTGTAGTTGTAAAAGTACTCTTTAATTAGGCATTGCATCAGTATTTTTTATCAGTACATATGTAAATAAAATTACTTTGCTATCCAATATTGTGGAAAAATTTATTATATATTTGTTCATATTACTTGATATATTGTAATTTTATGTTACATTAAGTATAACTAGCTTAGCGTTTTTTATATTATAAATGGTGTGTTACATATGTCTTATTATTAGATTGTTATAAATCATCTAGGTTTAGATATTAAATATTTCTCCTGAGGTGATGCATATTGTTTTATCGTTTTGTTTCATTAACATGTTACCTTGTGTATCTATTGTAATGAATTGACCAGTGTAAGTGTGTTTGTAGCTTTTAACAGTTATTTCTCTGTTTAAATGACATGTTTGTTTGAGCCATAGGTTCCTTATATCTGCAAACCCGTGATAAATATAATGCTTTCTGAAGTTGTAAAAATTATTTATTACTTTTTCCAGTAATTCTAAGTTAGATAGGGTGAAATTTTGATTATGCTCCTTGATTGTTGTTGCATATGTTGGTGCTTTATACATATTGATGCCTATGCCGACTACTATCCATTTTTGTAGTGTGTTATTCAATGTTTTACTTTCTAACAATATACCTGATATTTTTTTACTATTTACTAATATATCATTGGGCCATTTATATTCTACTTTTGATGTTGTGTTGTTGTTATTTATTAATATTTCTTCCAGTGTTTTTCCAACAGATAATGCTGCAATAAATGGTAAAGGGAACGTTTCTTTGAATTTTGTTATAATAATACTGAAATATAAATTGCCTGTGGGGGAGTACCATGTGCGCTCATATCTTCCTCTACCTTTAATTTGTTTATCGGATATGATTATTGTACCATCTTCAGCTCCGCATTCTGCAAGTTTGATTGCTTCGTAATTTGTACTATATAAAATTTTGTGATGTTCTAAAGTATATCCGTTTGGTAGATTTATATTAGATAGGTTTAGTTTCATATTAATAAAGTTTTATAGTGCTTATAAAATTACAGACTATTGTATGTTATACATTTTATTTTGTAATTGCATAAATTTATAATATTTTTATTAATACCTAGTGTACTTCACCTAGTTAAAAAATAAGAAAAGCATAGTTTAGAAATCCAGTTGATTGTAATGTACAGGAGGTGTTATACCTATTACTTTGTCATTTAATATATCGCTAAATGATGGTTTAGACTTTATTACGGAATACCATTCTTTTAATATGGCTGTTGAATGCCATGGAAAAATATTCATGAAATCTAAAACTGATATGTGTGCAGCTAATGTTATATCTGCTAAAGTAAATTCATTGCAAGCAATCCAACTATTATTATTGAGTAATCTTTCTATGTACCTTATATGAGGCAATAAATTTTGTCTTGCTGCTTGGATAAACCTAGAATCTGGACTAGCATTTTTTATATAATACTTTGATACTTTTTCATTTATGATATATCTTGTAATTTCATGATAAAATTTATAGTCAATCCAGTATATTAACTTGCGCACTGTTGACCTTATGTATAGTGAATTCCCAAGTAGTGATATACTATCATATAATTCTTCAATGTATTCACAAATTGCTTGGCTATCTGCAATCACATGTTGTCCACTGATTAATACGGGGACCTGACATACAGGGTTGATTTTTATAAACTCTTCACGTTTTTTCCAGGGGTTTTCTTCTATCTGATGAAAGTTAAATTTTTTTTCTTTGAGAAAGATGCGTACTTTTCTGGAAAAAGGACATAGTGGAAAATGATACAATGTATCCATAGTAAATTTCATGCATACGAATGGTTTAATTTATAACAGACTTGGTAACCTTGTGCAATGTAATATTTTTAGACTTATCTTATAGAATTACAGATAGATAACCTGTTAATATTAAAATTAATAATTATGGTTGTGTTTTTAATATATATCTATTCTTTTGTATATAGAATTTACTACGGTAATTATTTATTATATTTACTAGCAATGTAATTCTGAATCTTTATAGTTTTTATATTACATTCCTGATTAAAGTTCAGACAAGTAAAGACTATCAGTCTATGATCAAGTGCTTTATTTTTCAAATAGGTAGTTAAATAGTAATAGCCTAGAAACTCGAGCACGTGCGTTCTTGGTCATTAAAAACTAAATTTTATAGTTTTTATATTACATTCCTGATTAGGGTTTAGATAACTAAGGACTATCAATCTATGATCGGGTGTTTTATTTTTTTAAATAGGTAGTTAAATAGTAATAACCTGGAAACTCGAGCACGTGCGTTCTTGGTCATTAAAAACTAAATTTTATAGTTTTTATATTACATTCCTGATTAGGGTTTAGATAACTAAGGACTATCAATCTATGATCGGGTGTTTTATTTTTTTAATAGGTAGTTAAATAGTAATAACCTGGAAACTCGAGCACGTGCGTTCTTGGTCATTAAAAACTAAATTTTATAGTTTTTATATTACATTCCTGATTAGGGTTTAGATAACTAAGGACTATCAATCTATGATCGGGTGTTTTATTTTTTTAAATAGGTAGTTAAATAGTAATAACCTGGAAACTCGAGCACGTGTGTTCTTGGTCATTAAAAACTGAGTCTTTATAGTTTTTGTATTACATTTCTAATTAGAGTTTAGATAACTAAGGACTATAAACCTGTGATCGGGTGTTTTATTTTTTTAAATAGGTAGTTAAATAGTAATAACCTAGAAACTCAAGCACGTGTGTTCTTAGTAATTAAAAACTTATTTAGTTTTCCAGAAGTTAATTAACTGCATAGTTTGTTGGTTTTGATAATCCTGTAAAAGTTGGTTCAATATAATTACCTTTTCTCTAGGTATACATACGTCTTTGCATACAGCATATCTAATGCGTAAAGTGGTATTTAATTCTTTTTGTTTGTTATCTTTGAGTACTAATGATATGGGAAATATTACAATATCTTTATAGATATTACTATGAAATGTGTTGTCACCTACAGTATCTGTATGTTCTAATGGTTTGGGCCAATGTACATGTATGCTCTTAAATGTGTTGTCTTGCCATTGAAAAGCTGTTGGTAAACCAAGATCTCCAGGTGTTTTGTAATAAATATGCCAACCATTTTGTATTGTCACTTGAAGAGCTGCTTCAATTTTTTTGGTTTTCATGTCTAATGATCCTATAGATAGTTTCATGTTAACTCGATTTGAAAGATTTGCAGAGTAGCACTTTGTATTGATAAATAATGTTAGTAAAATTGTGACTATGAATCTAAACATGACGTTCCTCAAATGTTGTATGGATAATAACTAATCTTACTGTTTTTTTCAGTATACACTTATATGGTATAAAATCATTAATTTTATTGGCTAATAATTTTTTAATAGTAATTAATTATAAGTACTAAAGAGATTTTAGTAAAATATGTTGCAATATAGTACTTTTGTATTACTTGCATCGAAAGTAAAAAAAGATTAACATCTAAATGAAGTATTGACGTTTATTTTATGAAATGTACTCATATCTATGTGAGTTACAGCTGAATAATTCATTCTATATGGCATTAAGCTTGTTAAAGGTCTATTAATGGTAGGTTTACAGTTAAACAATGTCTGTTATAAATATAAAAAAGGTCAATTTTTATTGCATAATATTAGTATGAGTTGTAAACAAGGAGAAGTTATTTGTCTTCTTGGCCCTTCTGGGTGTGGTAAGTCTACAATACTAAAGTTAATTGCTGGGTTGGAGAATTTACATTGTGGTTCCATATATATAAATAATAAAATTTTAGCTAGCAGTAACTTTTGTATGCCAACTGAAGAACGTAATGTTGGCTTAATATTTCAGCATCCTTCTTTATTTCCACATCAGACTGTTATTGAAAATGTAATGTTTGCTGTTAGAAATTTGCCTAAAATACAGAAGTTTAATGTTGCACTAGATATATTAAAATCTATTAATATGGTAGCATATAAAGATATGTATCCTGATATGCTTTCTGGAGGACAACAACAGTTAATTACAATTGCTAGAGCAATTGCTCAGAAACCAGAAGTGATATTGTTAGATGAACCATTTTCTAGTCTTGATACAGCATTACGGATTAATATTAGAAGGCATGTGTTATCATTATTAAAAGCTAAGGGAATTACTGTATTACTTGTTACTCATGATCCGGAGGAAGCATTAGAAGTTGCAGATATAATATATGTTATGCGTGATGGATATATAGTTCAGCATGGTACCCCATATGAGATATATTATAGTCCCAAAGATCATATGTTAGCACAGTTTTTCGGTGAGATTAATCGTTTTGTTTGTACAGTGAAGGATTCTTGTATAGAATTACCGATAGGGAAAATACCAGCACAATCTTTTACTAATGGAGAAAAAGTAGTAGTTTGTATAAGACCTGAGGCAATAATTTCTGATTCAGATAAAGGAGTAAAAGCTGTAGTAAAACAGATAAAATTTTTTAATAATATGATCTGTGTTTGTGTAGGTGATTGTTTGTGTTGGATGAGGTTTGCTAATGTAGTTTTACCACAAGTTGGTGATACTATATTTATCTTGCTTGACTTAAATAAAATTTTATTATTTAAGGTATAGTTTTATATTTTATAGGAGTTCTATTATGACTTTAGGTCCATGGCAAATTTTTTTAATTTTAATAATAATTTTAGTATTGTTTGGTGCAGGCAGATTACCAGAGGTTATGAGTGACTTAGGCAAAGGTATTCGTAATCTAAAACAAGAATTGAAAGATAATAAGTTTGCATCAACGGAAGACGAACCAAACCGTTAGCTAGGTGTATAAAGTTTTTTTGTGATGTTGTATGTTAGGTTTTTCTAATATAGTTTGTCACATAAATTTTGATATTCTTTAACTTTTTGTATAGATGATAGCTTGTTTATTATTTTATAATAAAAAGTACATTGTTACATTGTAGGTTTTTTTGAGTTAGATAGTTGATTGTAAATACCATATGGGCATTTTGTGTTATATGATGTTGTTTAGCTTATCAATTGTTAAGGAGGTGGTGTGGATATTAATAAGTTAATTGCTATGTTTGCAAAACTTCCTAGTTTTGGGCCATCTTCTTCTAGAAGAATTGTACTTCATTTACTTCGTAACAAAGAAGAAATTATGTTGCCTTTAGCATCAGGAATTCAGGATTTAGCGTTTCAGGCTAAGGAGTGTCCTGTATGTTTTAATATAGATGTTAAGTCACCATGTAGCATTTGTTCTGATACTAAACGTGATCATCAGTTGTTATGTATAGTAGAAGAACTAGGAGATTTATGGGCATTTGAAAAAGGAAAAATATATCAAGGTGTGTACCATGTATTAGGAGGGACTTTGTCTGCAATTTATGGGATAGGACCTGATCAATTGAATTTGGATAGTATTGTAGAAAGAATAAAAAAATTTAATGTACAAGAAGTGATTATAGGGATAGGAAATACTATGGATGGACAGGTTACTACTCATTATATAACTCAAATGGTTAAGGAACTAGGGATTAAGGTAACTAGATTAGCTTGTGGTATACCTATGGGAGGAGAAATAGATTATTTAGACGAAGGGACTTTAAGTGCAGCTTTATCATCTCGATATATTATATCTTAATAATTTATTATATTATGTAATAAGATACTTATGGACTTTTTAGTCATCACTGGAAGTGTTTTATATAACTGATATTTATTTCTGGTAGATAATTGAAGGAGGACTATAAGAGTTTTACCATGGAGAGAATATGGACTTAACATAGTGGTTTGAGTCTGTAAATATACCCTTTTTATATATATTATACAATATGTTCTTATGTGTATCTTCAGTAGTCTATAGAAGCTTATTATATTAGATGCGTTATGTGGTGTTATTCCTCTGATAGACACTGTAGAAAGTTATTGGCAATATTTTGCATAATGTCAAAATATGCATTATCTTTTGCTGCTAGGGTGTTGCCTATGGGGTCAAGTATTTGAAATTTTACTTGGTATTTTAGAAATAAATTCTTGACTTTATCATTTGAAGATTCAGAAAAAATACATTTTATTTTGTGTTGAGTAATAATTTTTTTGATATGCATTAGCCTTTTTACGCTGATATTTGTATCATGGCTTGAAGAAAGAGCTGCTATAAAATTTAATCCGAAGTATTTTTCAAAATATTGATATGCATCATGTGTAACTATGTAAGGCTTTGTCTTGACAGAGCTTAGGGTACTTTTTATCTTTTCTGTTTGTTTTGTAATTTGTGTCAATGCTAAGTTTGCATTATTGGAATACTTTTCTGCATTTTCTGGATCTGCATTACATAAAACCGTTTTTATTTGATTGACTATATTTTTTGCATTTTCTGGGCTTAACCAAATGTGTAGATCATTTGATGTTGTGTGAATTTTATAAGAAAAGTTAGAATCGTATCTTGATGGTAATAATTCTATTACCTCTGAGAGTTTGACTAACGTTTTGTTTTGTATTTTGTTTATAAAAGTTTCAAGGTGATCATCTACGTAAAATATTATATCACTATCCTTTAATTTCCTTTTGTCAGATGGTTTTAACATGTAATCATGTATTGATACTGGTTCATTGATTAAAAGAACTGGCTTTGTTATACCATTAGTGACTGCATTAACTAGTGAATATATTGGGTTTATAGTTGCTATAATTCTTGGTACAGAATATCCTATAGTAGGATGTAATAATATATAAAAGAGCAAGAGAAGGATTGTATGTTTCATAAGTTATTAAATAAAAGTGAAATTCTTGCATATGATAAAAAGTACGTCAATAACTATATTATAAATGTTGAAAATCTTTCATTTTTTTATTCTAAAGAAAAAGTTATAGATGATATTAGCTTCCAAGTAAAATTTGGTGAAATTGTTACAATTTTAGGTCCAAACGGAGGAGGAAAGACAACATTAATTCGTATTCTGGTTGGGATATACAGAAATTATATAGGAGTTATAAAATATGCAAAAAATTTTATTATAGGATATTTGCCACAACATTTTAGTGTGAATTCTCTTATTCCAATGACAGTAAAATATTTTTTAAATTCTAGTTATACAAAGAGCAAAAGAAAATTGAAGTTAAGTGATGTATTAAAAGACATTAATATTGAAAAAATATTAGATCGGCAAATGTCGGAGATATCTCATGGGGAATTACAATTAGTTTTACTTGCAAGATGTTTGATGTTAAATCCTGATATAATTATTCTAGATGAACCAGTGAGTTGTATGGATGTTAATGCAAAAGATAGCTTTTACAAATTGATCAACAAATTGATTTCTATATATAATTTAAGTGTAATTATGACTTCTCATGATTTACATTTTGTAATGTCAAATTCTTATCGTGTTATATGTATTAATAGGAGTATTTATTGTGAAGGATCTCCAAGTGAGATTGTAAAAAATGAAAAGTTCTTAAAAATGTTTTCATCTTATGCTTAGTACCTTCTCTAATATAATTTCTTTACTGAATATATTAAGTGTTTTAGTAAGGTATAACATATTACCTTATACCTATCTTTTTGCTAAAAGATCAATTAGGAAAAAATCTCGAGGAGAGAAGATTGCAATGGCTATGCAAAAACTTGGCCCAATTTTTATTAAATTTGGTCAATCTATATCTTCTAGGACTGATATTATTGGGGAAGAAATTGCAAGTCATCTGCTCTGTTTATGTGATAAATTACCAGCTTTTCCTTATGTAGATGTTGTAAAAATTGTAGAGGAGGATTTTAAGTGTAAGATAAATGAAGTGTTTTGTGAATTTGAGCAGAACCCTATTGCTGCTGCATCTATTGCACAGGTACATAAGGCTAAAGATATTAATGGCAATGTAAGGGCTGTGAAGGTTTTGAGACCACGCATTGAAAAAATTTTTGAACGGGATATTAAATTAATGTTTTGGCTTGCAAGGGTAGCACAAAACTTTCAAAGTCTGCAACGATTTCAATTATTACAGCTTGTACAAACATTTCATGAGATATGTAAAATGGAAATAGATTTGCGTTTTGAAGCAGCAAATGCTGAGGAGTTGAGATCTAATATTCAGAGTGATAAGGGATGTTATGTACCAGAAGTAGATTGGACTAGGACTACAAGACGTGTATTGACATTAGAATGGATAGATGCTGTACCAATATATAATGTTTACAAGTCAGAGAATTGTAAAGCACTAGTGGAAAATTTAATCTTTTGTTTTTGTAATCAAGTGTATAGAGATAGATTTTTTCATGCAGATATGCATCCAGGAAATCTTATGGTAGATGCAAAGGGAAGAGTTGTAATTATAGATTTTGGAATTGTGGGGAGGTTAGATAAAGCTACATGTATGTATGTTACAGAGATACTTGTAGGTTTCTTAAAAAGAGATTATCAATATGTTGCTGATATCCATTATAGAGCTGGATATGTTGATGCAAAATATAGTAATTTTGTTACAGCTTGTTGTGCTATAGGTGAACCTATAGTTGGTAAAAATACGGAAAATATATCTATTTCAGCATTATTAACTCAATTATTTAAAGTTACTGCTGATTTTAATATGAAATTGCAACCCCAACTTTTTCTATTACAAAAAACTACAGTATTGATAGAAGGTGTATGTAGGCAATTGTGTCCTGAAGTTAATATGTGGAAAATAGCGGAATTATGGATGGAAAAGTATGCTATTGAAAAAAATAAATATATTCAAAAATTAAAAAGATCTTACTTGTGTCAAGCTATACATGATGTTCCTTTATTTATGAAAAAAGTTGATAAAAGTTTAGATTTAATAAATAACTATCAAGAGCTAAGTAAAGCAAAAACAAGTATTAGTAGAGATGTTATATGGGCATTAATAGTACTTGGTTTAATTATCAAGCTAATTATAGGATAGTTGTTGTTATTAGGTATAAATTAATATAGGGTTTATAGATCTAAAATGATTATAAATTGTATGTTCAATAATATAAATTGATTAAGTATTTTGTATCAGGTTAAAGTAATCTTAAAACTTATTAGATACTGAATCTTGTAAAATTGATATTAAGTAGTGAGCATTAGTTGGCGTATCGTAATTTTATAATGTGTTTAACTTGGTTAATATTATAATTACTACGCTAAAAGTTATGTTTGGATTTATAAGTAGTTCTAGAAAATTTTTGTTAATAATTTATGAAGATAATGTAAATGTGTTTTTATCCTATTTTAAATTGGATTATAGGGGTATTAGTACTTATTTGTGGGAGTAATTTTCAAATAGCTTATGCTATAGTAAATTCATATGTAGGTGAAGATTTAAATTTAAATGTTGCACAAACTGCATTAGCGGCATCAATTCATATGTGGTGTTTTTCCATTTTTCAGCTATTTACTGGTTCAATATTAGATTGTTATAATGAAAAAAAAGTACTATCAATATCTGTTATATTAACATCTATAGGAACTTTTTTATTTGCTCATGCTGATTATACTATTTGTTTTTTTGTATCGCAGATTTTTTTAGCATTAGGGGCATCTTTTGGCTTTGTAGGTGCAGGTTATATTAGTTATAAGTTTTTTTCCCCTTTAAAGTCAGGGATTATGTTTGGACTAGTTCAAACAGTGTATAGTTTATCTTCTTTATTAATGGAATATATCTATACATATTTGACTTTGTCAGGGTTATCTTGGAGAGATATCATTAGGTATATAGAATATGCTGAAATTATTATACTCATTTTTACGTTGTTTCTAAAAAATAGTACGAAGTCAACATATCTAGTAAAAAGTGGGAATACAAATATCATAAAATTATTATTACAAGTGTTTAAACATATTGTTGAAATACTACAGGTAAGAAACATATGGTTATTTACGGTAGTTGGTAGTTCTATGTTTGGAGTTTTCTTATCAATAGCTATATTGTGGGGACAAAAATTATTAATGGCTATGAATTTGAGTGGCTATTATGCTGGTGTTATACATTCTGTTATATGGATAGGTTTTGCTATAGGTTGTCCTTTAGTAAATGCAATTTCTAATATATTGGAAAATAGAAAACATGTGCTTATGGGTTTTTGTTTGTTACAATGTATTAGTCTTAGTTTGTTATTATATAGTAGTAATTTATACTTTTTGTGTTTTTTAGTATTTATATTTGGATGTGCATCTGGTGGACATATGTTGAATTTTTCTATTGGTACAGATGTTGTGGATAAAGATAAAGTAGGGACTGTTTGTTCACTTATTAATGGACTGATGTGTATTGTAGGTGGTGTCATTATGTTTTTAATTGGACTTGCTTTGGAATATCAAAATAAATATGATATAATACACATAAGCTTTTTTATGCCAGTGCTTATTTTTCTATCGTTTATTTTGTTATTTTTTTGTCGTGATACTTTCTGTAGGATTAGGGTTTTGTAATTTTTCTGAGGTATTTTTTTAGTATATAATGCGTTAGAATATTGATAAACTATTTGTATATGTTGATATAAATGCATATATAACTTTCCAGATTTGTCCTTTCTCGTTTGTTGTCCAATGTGGAAACTTTATGATATGTTGGTTAGTATAATGTATTTCAAAATTTAATAGTATGTGTTATAGGGTATGAGAAGCTACTTTGATTCTTGGTAAATTTTGTATTATGTAATGGGGAATTTTTAGTACGGTTAGTATGCAAAATCCATGTTGTCTTCACAATTAGTAAATCTAAATGTTAGATGGATATCTGTTTTTTATAATATACTGTTGTAGTTTATGTATATCTTAAGAATGTTATTGCATGTACCTGATATTATAGAATTTTGGTGTATCTTAAGGAATTTTTTTGTGTATGAAATCTATATTGGTAATGTGAATATCTCATTTATTTGTTGATGTTATTACTTAATAGATAAGCATTGTTGAGAAACTATTATGAATGTATCTTAGAAAGTTTTAGATGTTAAAATTATATTTACGGCAAAAGCATTGCATTTTATCAATTAACAACTATGCCGGTTACGCTATTTTGATAAGCGTCTATTATTTTAATAGGTAATATACTATTATAAAATTGATTGGTATTATCTGTGTTAATGTAGCAGGATTGCATATATTCAGTTTTACCTATTATTTGATTATCAAATTTTCCTTTCTTATTATTAAACAATACAGAACAAGTTTGACCAATCATGTTTCTATTAAAAGCAAGCTGCTGTTCTCTTAATAATTCTTGTAATCTAAAAATACGCTGAGATTTTATTTCTTCTGGTATTTGATTTGGGTATTCTGCACTAGGTGTCCCTGGTCTTGGACTATATTTAAAACTATATGCCTGTGAAAAGTTTACTTCTTGTACTAATTTCATTGTATGTTCAAAATCTTCTTCTGTTTCTCCTGGAAATCCAACTATGAAATCAGATGAAAAAGCAATGTCAGGGCGTTGTTTTCTTAAATTATTGATAATATCTATATATTCTTCAGCAGTATGTTTTCTATTCATTTTTTTTAGTATTCTATCTGAGCCTGATTGTATTGGTAGGTGAACGAATGGCATTAGTTTTGTCTCAGATCTATGTGCTTCATATAGAGATTGGTGCATGTCACGTGGATGTGATGTGGTATATCTTATACGTTCTATATTTGGTATTTTTGCAAGATACTGAATTAATTTTCCTAAATCCCATTCACATCCTTTATATGTTCCGTGGTATGCATTTACATTCTGTCCAATTAGGGTTATTTCCTTTACTCCAGAATCTGATAAAACAAGTGCTTCGTTAAATATTGCTTCTACAGTTCTTGAGTATTCTTCACCACGTGTATAAGGTACTACACAGAATGTACAAAACTTATTACATCCTTCTTGTACTGAAATAAAAGCAGAAACTTCTTGATTTTTTGTGTACTCTTCTACTGGTATTGCATCAAATTTTGAAATTATAGGGAAATCAATATTGATAACTTGTTTTTTCATCCTACGAGCTTTTATAATAAGTTCGGGAAGTGTATGTATACTTTGAGGACCTACCACTATATCAACAAATGGAGCTCTTGCAAATATTTGTTCTCCTTCAGCTTGTGCTACACATCCAGCAACTACTATAGTTAAGTCTTTTGTTTCTTGTATTTTTCTCATTTTACCTAGCTCTGAATATAGCTTTTCAGAAGCTTTCTCTCTAATATGACACGTATTTAATATTACAATATTTGCTTCAGATGGCTCATTCACTACAGTGAATCCAAGGGGTTTTATTATATTTTCCATGATTAGAGAGTCATAAACGTTCATTTGACAGCCATATGACTTGATGTATAAACCTTGCATTAACTCTAAATAACTGCTTTTACTCTGTTAAGAATATAATGATTAATGAACTAATACAATAATTTTTATTATGTTAAGTTATTGAATATTTATAAAAAGTGAGTACAGTTATGTATTCAATGTTTATATTGATCGCAGTTATAATTGTAAGACAGGTTATATTAAGAGTTTAATCTAATAAATAATTTCCCTTATTAATGCTTTAAGTTATTGAAAATATTAGTTTTGTATATGAGTAGATATTGTTGTAGATTAAGACTTATTACTTGAAATGTATAAAGTTTTTACGTAGTACTTAGAATCATGATATTATAATAGAATTTCAGAATGAATGTTGGTAAGTTTGATAAACTATAGGTATTTTTAGCACTTTTTATTTTGTTTAAAAACATGGGATTTGTATAAGTTATCTACACTATAATTT
This sequence comes from Ehrlichia chaffeensis str. Arkansas, assembly GCF_000013145.1. NCBI lineage: Bacteria > Pseudomonadati > Pseudomonadota > Alphaproteobacteria > Rickettsiales > Anaplasmataceae > Ehrlichia > Ehrlichia chaffeensis. The sequence continues at coordinate 854,387 of NC_007799.1, read as the reverse complement.
TTTTGCATTTACAAAGTAGTTTTATAAGCTATCCCTCTTCCTATGATGTAAGAGTTTTGGTATATTGTCACATTTATTTTCTCTTGTATTGAATTAAAATCTATTTTCTGTTGTTGGGCAGAATATACAAATGTTGTACTGTCTTTGACTGTAATTGTACGTTTTACTATATTCTGGTTGTCTGAAATCTCAATATCATAGCTTTCGAATTTTTCGTCTATAGGTGTGTCAGTATTATCGTTCCATTCTCCATTAATGCGTGCTCTTCTTACCCAGTTGACTGTTAGATTGTTGTATATATCACGATTGCCTTTGACATGTGTAACAGGTAATGGTTTTAAGTTATTTGCGTAATATGTGTATGTTGATTGTTTAGCATAAGATGTAGATTTTTTAAGTACTACCTTATATATTAAGGATTTATTTATTAGTGATTGGTTAATTTTGAGATAAGGAAGATTATCTAGTAATGTAAAAAGTTCTTTTTTGTGATGTTGATCAATGTGTCTTTCTGTACCAAATCTTCCCCTAAGCATATAACTTAGTTGGTATATATTTTCTCTGATTTGTTTAACGTTTTGAAATTGAATTATTTCATCTCCGATTAATGCTAGGTTGCTACTGTTATCCATAAATAAGGATTTGATTGAATGTAATTGTCCTGTCTTGAGGAAAATTGTTATTTTATTTGTTTGATCCGGTATAGCAATTGGACCAATGCCTAAATTACTAATAGTAATTCCAGTAGTTGCTTCTGTATCTATAGATAAAACGTTTTTGTAGTGTTCATCTTGATCTTCATATGAGTATAGAATACTTCCTTCCCAGACTGATTTAATTCTGGTGATTGCGAAGTATAGAATATTGTCTATGTTGTGAATACATGGAAAGTCAAATATATGTATTGGGTTTTCTATAATATATTTATCAGAGTAACTGTTAAAATCATTGTCAGGAATAAGATGTTGAGTAGTTAATGAACTATTGTAAAGTACTCCTTCTATACTGATTGAGATATTTTCTAAGTAGATATTTATAATTTTTATTTTGTATAAAACATGATTATATTCTACTTGAATTATATCATTAGTATTAAGCCAAACATATTTTATTGGTAATGTAAGATAAAAATTATACTTATTGTTTGATTTTTTATTTAGAATATTTTCAGCTATAGTCTTTGCTTGATTATCGCTTAAAACGATTGGTACTTGAATGTCTTGTATTGTTGAATTTTCAAAGTTAGGGATTCTGACACGTTGTGAACTTACATTATATTCATGATTTTTGTTAATATACATGAAGTTAATGCTATGAACTAAATTTGATGCTTTTGTTTTGATAATCTTCTGACTATTGTTTTTATCGTTGGATAGAATATCATTTGATGAAATATTGTATAGAAGCAGTTGATTTTCTTGAATAACAGCTAACGTATTATCTTGCTCGACTATTTCAAAGTTATATAAATCTTTTAGTACATTTAATATGGATTTTGTAGATTGTCTTTCAGTAATTATATATCCATCTATTTCATTGTGTAGGTTTTGTATTTTGATTTGATTATTTTGTAGCCCTGTGCTTTTTAGTAAATCGTAGATTATGTGAGAGATTTCGAGCAAGGATAATTTTTCTTGTATCCAATAGCCGGTTTGCCAATTTTTTGCATCTTTCCAGGTATTTTTTAGTTCTGGGAAGTGAGGATAAGGCCTTATATCCCATCCCCAAAGAAACATTTGTTCTACTATATCAGAATTGTCCCATGTTTTGATGGTACCGTTTATTGCAACTTTTTGTGCATGAAAGTTTACATGTCCTTTTGAAAAGATTGGGTTTTTATTGTATTGATAATCTATGGATACGCTAGGTTGACTTGTACAGTTGTCTATACTTTGAAATCCATATTGAGTAAACCATATTTTTTTTAATTTTGGAATCCAAGTGGTGATGGTATTGTCTGGGTTAATGTGATATTGACTCCACCATTTCTTGATATTTTTCCAGGAATATTGGTGGTTATTTTCAGTATATGGAATTTTACCTTGTTTTGTTTCTGGATTAGTATAGAAGTAATCATATCCTTCTCCTGAACACCATCCATTGATTATGTCTTGTTCTGAAAATCCATCTATAGGTTGAGGAATATCTGTTAATGGAAAATATGCGTTTATACCTACTACATCAATGTCTTTTGATGACCATAGTGTGTCCATATTGTAATATCCGTTGTAAGAGTGATATTCTCTCCAGTCTGCTGCATATGTTACAATAATGTTGTTACCCATTTGATTTTTTACATAACTTGCTAGCTTTATTAATTCATCTACTGCTGGATAATGGTTGTGATGGTTTTTTATTCTAGTTAAACCGATAAAACTTGAACCAATGACAATAGCATCTATTATGTCTTTAGTTAAATTGCAATAATGCTTAATAAATGGGTTATATTGCTCATTAAAAAATGTGCTTATATATTCTGCGTCTCCAGTAAGATTGCCTATCCATGAATCTTCTTGAATATCTGCTATGATCGTAGGATATAGTAATACTTTGTAACCTCGTGTTTTGAGTTCTTTAATATATCTAATTAAAGATTTATCATTGATAGTTCCGCCTATAATGTTGTCCTGAGAAATTTGTCTTGCTGTTTCTCTATTTATTTCTGCTACATGCCAGTTGTCAGGTGTTGTAGTAGCATCAAATTTGAACTCAACGGCTGGGTAAATATGGCAATCTTTAATATTTAAACTATCTGTGTACCAATTTACAATAACAGATATCCACTGTACATTTGGAAGGCTTTCTTGTAATTGATCTAGGGAAATTAAAGCATCTGCTTTTTGATGTCTACTGTGGTTATTAATTTGTTGTGCTTTTCCATAAGGAATGTACTGTTTACCAATTTTTTGTTGAAAAATTTTCATTTGTATTTTTGTATCGTATGCAAATTCTCCAGAGCCTGGTATAATGTGTATACTTTTGATTTTTTGTGTTATATGTTCTTGATAAGAGGCATTAGTAGATTGTGCTGTTACTTCGAATGTAAAGTTAGGAATTTTTGGATCTGTTAGTAAAAAATCTTCTATTACTATATATGATAAGCCACGATATGCTGGTGCATCCCCCATTAATTTTAATATTAGTGGATCAGGTTCTTGGTCTTCTGTACCTTGGTAAAATCTATAAGTTATTGTGTCTAGATCTAATGGTTGTGAATTGACCCATATTTTTGAGATTTTTTTAACATGTCCTGTGCATATTGCTATAGCTAGACTTGTATGATATGTATATTGTATAGAACTGTGGCTTGTAGACTTTTTATTTGGATTGTTTATAACAGTTATATCTTTGTTTGTATTGATTGTGATTTTGTCCATCCATATTATGTTACCTGCAATACGCATACTTCCATATAATATAGGAATCATTTTTCCATATGAGGATGTTTGAATTTTTAAATGATTGATTTTTGGTATATGTTTAGTTTGGATGTTTGAATCTGAAAAATTATGTTGTGTATCTTGATGAATAATATTGCTGAATTCTGTTAAAAGGAATTTTTCTATGGATTCTTTAACACTATTGACAATGGTTGATAGTATAATTAATGACATAAATATAACTCCTATAGAAAGTTCAAAATTGGCTGAAGGAAGTGTTTATGAGTGCATAGTATTCTTTAATTATTATGTGCAATGTATAGGTGAATGCTCAATTAGTGTTACATATTGATTTATTGCATTGTGAGAAAGTAAGAATTGCAATAATTTAAATTTTGTTTTGTATTCTTAATGATAATATATTAAATGTTTGATTGTAGTGTGATCATACAATTTTGTTCTAAAAATTCTTGTTGTTAGTAATTGTATTACTGTCTTTATTGTGTCTTACTTTTGTATTTTTTATTACTTAAAAATGTATTTCAGGAATATGTGGTTCTCCCCGGAAATTTTTACCATTGTTAAATCTGTTACTACATGTAGTAAAACTTTTATCACAACCAGCAACTATGGAGAATCTATCATTAATTGAGATTTTATATGGAGTAGGGGTGTAAAGTTTTATATATGATTTATTGTGGACTTGGATTTCTAGTGTTAAATTACTGTTTTTTCCTGTAATGAACACAATTGATCCGTATGTATAGTAGTTATCAATGTTTATTAAGTTGATACATTCAAATTCTTGATTACTTACTACTCTAGTAATACTGTGTATATTAGTAAATGCTTCTTTGTTTAATTTGCACTTATTATCACAGAATTGTGCTCGACATGAAGATGAAAAAAGGTCGCCTATGTTTCTAGATAGAATGTTAAATGTGCTCTTAACTTCTGCTGTAAATTTATCATTGTTTAGAATTATCTTATCAATGTTTCCATGAAATAATATTGCACTGCCTTGAGTTAGGTTTGTATAATTTACAAAAAATATTTTTACTGTAGCAAAATCATATAATCCAGATAATATTTCTTCTTCTTTTATTATGTTGCTATTTATGGTTGTTTCTATTTTTGTGCTATTACCAGAAATAGCGTCATATTTTAATATGTCTATGTTTAACCCAGGTGTTGTTTCATAGGTTATGTTATCTATGATTAAGTTTTGATCAAAGTTGGTCAACCCTATTATTTTTTTGTTTTGTAGAATAATTTGTAAGCAGTATGCAATAGTCAGAACTTCAGATGATAGATGTTGTTTTAATTCAGGATCAATGTTTTTCATATGTTGTACTTAAAATAGTAGGAGGGTGCTGTTGTAAAATTCATAGTGAAATTATTTAAATAATATTGTTAGATGTTTTTATCTTTGTGATTTGCAGATTAGAAAATCAGCGAATTTGTAATGCAAAACAGAACTCGTAAATAATAGGAAATACATTCTTGTAAGGATACAGGGACTGGCCTGCTACTGAAAAATAACTCTTACTGAAAATACTAGCAGAAGTAAATTGATCCATCAAGCATATTTTGATTATTTAGAATGTCATGTAGCTAATTTATTAGATATATATTTGTACCAGTGTTTAAATTATTTTTTATGGTGTTACATATGCTAAATATCGTTAGTGCAATAGGTATTATAATAATTTTTTTAGCTTTAAATTATTCTGTATTTGAGCGATAATAGATGCTGTGAGTAAATTTTAGTAAAAATCTCATAGTTTTAGGAAATGAGAGGTATATTTTGTTGTTATGGGTTTAATATTTAATCCTGATAAGGAAGATGATAGTTCATGTTGTTATAAGGTAGTATTCAGTAGTTTGCAATTTCGAAAAAGCATTTGTAATACTAGTAAAGAGGTTAAAATTAATGATGCGGAAACTGGTGTCTGTAATGAATAAAAGTATTATTGAGTTTTTTTGAGTTTTGTGGATATAGTACTACAAAATTGTGTTTTATAATATTATGTACAGTTAATAATTTGAATTATCAGGAATATTTTGATTTGAACAATATGAATTCTTGCAATGGCTTTAAGTTTATTGAAATTTTAAAATGGTAAAAACATGAAGGGTGTAACTTGTTTATTTACTGATAATGTAGATGTTATAGAAGATATTTATAGGTGTTATCAAAAGGATAGTAATTCTGTTTCTCTAGAGTGGCGTAATTTTTTTTCTAATAACTTGCATTTATCGGAAAATATTAATGCTATCGACCAATCAAAGAGTCTGGATCTTATTGATAACTGTAATGCTAAAATTGTAGAATTATTAAACTTTTTTAGGTCTTATGGACATACTGCTGCTGATTTAGATCCTTTAAAGTTGCATGTAGCCAGTGATTTAGATTATCATGAATATATTGATTTAGGTGATATCAAGCCTTCCACCACATTTAATTCTGTATTAGGATTACATAACCCTACTTTAGATGACATAATTAATACTTTGAAATCTATTTATTGTAATAAACTTGGCTATGAGTTTATGCATATTAGAAATCATGAAGAAAGGCTATGGTTACAAAACAAGATTGAAAGTTTTTGTAACGGAATATCAAATGATGAAAAGAAGAAAATATTGCAACATTTAATGGAAGTAGAATGTTTTGAACAGTTACTTCATACTAGATATCCCGGATACAAGAGATTTTCTGTCGAAGGAGGAGATTCTTTGATTGTTGCTATTGAACAAATGATTGACTTGTCAGCTGTGTACAATTTCCGTGAGATAGTAATTGGTATGGCGCATCGTGGAAGATTGAGCGTGTTAACAAAGGTCATGAAAAAGCCATATAGGGCTATGATATATGAATTTAAAGGAGGAACTGCATATCCAAAGGATATAGATGTTTCTGGTGATGTTAAATATCATTTAGGTTATTCTTCTGATCGTCAATTATCTTCCAATAAAACTGTACATTTGTCTTTATGTCCTAATCCTTCTCATCTAGAATCTGTCAATCCAGTTGTTATGGGGAAAATTAGAGCAAAACAAGATGTATTAGAAGAATGTGATAAATCTTCTATATTTGGAGTATTAGTACATGGAGATGCTTCTGTTATTGGTCAAGGTGTTGTTGCAGAAACATTAACTTTGAGTAATTTGGCAGGATATGAGATTCGTGGTGTGGTACATATAGTAGTTAATAATCAAATAGGTTTTACGACAGATCCTAAAGATTCTAGATCTTCTTTCTATTGTTCAGATGTCGCAAAATTAATAGATGCTCCAGTTTTTCATGTAAATGGTGATTCTCCTGAAGATGTAGTAGCAGCTGTTAAGCTAGCTATAGAGTATAGGGAGAAATTTAACAAAGATGTGGTAATCGATATAGTATGCTATCGTCGTTATGGGCATAATGAAGGTGATGAGCCTTTGTTTACTCAACCTGTCATGTATGACTGTATTATGAAGCATAAAACTCCTATGACTCTTTATAAGGAGCAGCTAATTAGTGAAAGTGTCATTACAGAGGAAGAATTCAAAATCTTGAAAGCTAAATTTAATAGTATGCTTAATGAAGAGTTTGTACAGTCAGAGAACTATGTTCCTGATCAAGCTGATTGGTTAAAGGGAAATTGGACTAATTTTAGAAGACCTGTACCTGGTAATTTTGCAGATTATTTATCTGACACAAGGGTAGATGAACAAAAGTTATTAAAATTAGCCCATGCATTAGTGGATGTTCCTAAAGAGTTTAATGGGAATAAAAAAATATTAAGGGTGTTATCTACACGTTTTGATATGGTATCTTCTGGTGAAAATATTGATTGGGCAACTGGTGAAGCGTTAGCTTTTGCATCTTTGTTATCGGAAAATATTAAGGTCAGGTTATCTGGTCAAGATTGTGGTAGAGGTACATTCTCACATAGACATGCAGTGTTAGTGGATCAGGTTACAGGAAGTACTTATATTCCTTTGAATAATTTAGGAGTGCCACAAGCAAGTTTTGAAGTTCTTAATAGCCCATTATCAGAATATGCAGTTATGGGATTTGAGTATGGATATAGTACTAATTCTCCTGCAGCTTTAGTTATATGGGAAGGGCAATTTGGAGATTTTGCTAATGGTGCACAGATTATTGTTGATCAGTTTATTTCTTCTGCAGAAACTAAGTGGTTACGCTGTAGTGGATTAGTGTTATTACTTCCTCATGGATATGAAGGTCAAGGTCCTGAACATAGTTCAGCAAGAATAGAAAGGTATTTACAATTATGTGCAGAAGATAACATGCAAGTTGTAAACTGTACAACTCCTGCAAGTTATTTTCATGTATTACGTAGACAAATATGTAGAGATTTTCGTAAACCTCTTGTTGTGTTTACTCCAAAGTCTTTGTTACGTCATAAAATGGCAGTATCAAAGTTATCAGATTTTGCTGGATCTTTTATTCCTGTAATTGGTGAAGTATACCCATTATGTAGTAATGAGAAAGTTCGTAGAGTTGTAATATGTAGTGGTAAAGTATATTTTGATATAATTGAGGCTCGAGATAAACGAAAAATAGATAATATAGCAGTAATACGTTTAGAACAGTATTATCCTTTTCCAGAAGAACAACTAGCAAATGAACTAAGAAATTATCAGAATGCAGAGGTAGTTTGGTGTCAGGAAGAGCCGATGAATATGGGAGCGTGGCTATTTGTTAATAGTTATATTGAAAAGGTTTTAATGAAAATCAATGTACAATCTAAGCGACCAATATGTGTTTCCCGTCCTGCTTCTGCTGCTACTGCAGCTGGATATGCGAGTATGCATAGTAAGGAACAGGATGATGTTTTGTTGCATGTGTTAAGTTGAGATATGTGTGATGAGTAATAGCCACGGTTATATTGCAAAAAATCTATCTATATAAAATTTGAATGTATAAAATTTCTTTGGTTGTTAATGAAAGAATTTTTTGTATGTATTGGCTTTGCTAATAAATTTTATAGTGTTATGTTGAGTTATATTTAATAAATTGTAGTGAAAAATTTGTTAAATGTATAAATGCTGAACATGTATTGATTATTACTAATAATGCATAAATATGGATAGGGTATTATGTAGTAATTTTGTATTATTGGTTTTCTAGATAGGTGATATAGTGATAAGTGTAGTATTAGAATTATTATGGTAAATTGTTGTGTAGATTTTAGTATGCACTATTTTATATAATAACTCTAATACTGTAATGTGGTAGCATTGATTGTTATTAGCAACATATATTTGAAATGAATATTCAAATGCTATGGGCATGTAGGTTTGTGTTGTTTTTCTAGTTTTTACACATAATGTTTTGCATCTTTATTTGTTAAATATAAGGATTGAAAGGTATTATGTGGTCTTTGTATTTCTTAGTAAAAAATATTTAGATAATGTTTTGATGTAGAAAAAATGCTACTGTGTTTTATTTTATTGTTAAAAATTTTATAGCATTTTTATTAATGACTGCTCCTCCTACTCGTTTTGTTGTATAAAACTTGACAAAGGGTTTGCTTGTAAAAGGATCTCTTAATGTTTTAATTGAACGGTTTTCTACTATCTTATATGCATTTTTAAAGTCTGCAAGTGCTATGGTTGGTAATGTTTTATTGTCTAATTGAGGCATATCGGATGTTTGATATACTGGTAACCCCATTAATGTGTCAGGACTTCCTGATGTTAGTCCTGGATGCCATATATATTGGCCAGATGCTAACTTTAAAGATCTAATTTCTTGTAGTACACTTCTGTGCATTATGAATGCTGCCTTTCTGGAGAAATATTCATCAAGTGAATAATAAAGTTTGATAATTATATCACTATTTAGTGTTGTAGATGTTATGGTGTTATTTTCTATGTCTGAAGCATATGTTAAGATACCATATGGCTTGTTGTTTCCATCACCAGATATAAAAGCGGTATTTTCTGCTCTGCTGAAATCATCAACTAAGTGATTAATTAACCAGCTGGCTACATCTATAGTAGAATCTTCTAGTAATTTCTTTGTTATTTTTGGTTGAGTATATAATTCATGTAAATTGATAGTAATTTTATCAATTTTTGGTGATTCTGTATCTTCTACGTTATTGCTTGTTCTCCAGTTAACAGACTTTTCATTGTTGTTTCTGATAAAGCAGTCTAAACTATCTCCAGATATTTTTTCTATAGAACATAATTGACGCATTACTGAGTTCTTAGTTAGATTTGTTTCTATATAAGATGATATGTTATGTGGTATAAAGTACGATTCATCTAAGGGCTGCACAACACTACTTTGACCTTGAAGATTAGTGCCTTTACATAGGTATTGTGTGAACGTTTTATAATTATAATCTTCATTATAGTGTTTGTTATCATGGGTAACAGGGCGCTGTGATGATATTTCTAATTGATCCAATCTTTCATTTTGTATTTCTAGCATGCTTTCTGTTTTTTCTAATTTTTCTAATATGGATGGGTATGTAGAACTTTTTTTACTTATATCTGATAATTTTTTTTCATTTAGATTTTTAAACTCTTCCCATGAAGATGTAAGATTATGTAGTGATTCTTGAATTTCTAGCATTGATGTTGTCATTTTTGCTCCGTTGATGTGAATGCTGATTATGTGGAAAGTCACAGCGTAAGAAAGATATATTACAATAGGAAAATTTGAAGGGAGCTGTGAAACTTATACTGCATTATATTCCACATCAATATACCATGTCAAGCATATTAGATAATAAAAAGCATAATATACAAACTACCAACGCTTATTACCATAACCCCAGGTTATTGAATATGTCTTAAATTAACTTTAATTCTTTTAGCGTTTTTTCAACTTTTAATTTGTTTTCTTGAGTTAATTCCACTAATGGCAACCTTACTGCTGGTGAGATATTTTTAATTAAGCTCATAGCATATTTTGTTGGTGCAGGGCTTGACTGACAAAACAATGCTTTTGCTAATTTAAATACTGATAAATTTGCATTCATAGCTTCTTTCATATTATTAGCAAGGAATGCATTGTGCATATCAGCATGTATTTTAGGTATCACATTTGAAACAACAGAAATGCATCCAGTCCTACCACCACTACCACTTTGAGCATAGAACCCTAAGCATGTAGAATCATCACCTGAGAATAAAACTACTTCTTTATTTAGTAATAATTTTAAATTAAGAGGCCTACTTACATCTCCAGTTGAATCTTTAAGCCCTATTATTCTAGGCAAAGATAAAATTCGTGCAAGTAATGCATCGCTTGCATCAATAGCAGATCTATTAGGTATATTATATGCAATAATGGGAAGGTTAGTTGCATCATGTACTGCTTTAAAATGTTGATATATTCCTTCATCACTTGGTCTATTGTAATATGGTACAACTACTAAAGCTGCATCTACATTTAGAGACTGAACATATAACGTGCGTTTAATAGCTTCTTGTGTAGAATTTGAGCTTGATCCAGCTATTATGGGGACACGTTTATTTGTGATTTTAACACATAATTCGATTACTTTGCAGTACTCTTCAAAGCTTAAAGTAGGACATTCTGCAGTAGTGCCGCATGGAACTAAACCATGAATATTATTACTGATTTGTTCTTCAATTAGATGACAAAACGCGTTTTCATCTATAGAAAAATCATCCTTAAATGGTGTAATTAATGCCGTAAAAACACCCATAAGGCTGTACATACTGTACCTCACATATTTCAAACAAGGTTAGTATATCTATTGGTATTTTGTTGTCAAATGAATATTACATTAAACACAAGATACTTTAAGTGATTATTGTTACCTTATTTTTAATAACAAATTTAGCATGTTGTATTTTGAGTAAGATATTTACTTATTGTATGATTAGTTTTTAATGAAGCATATGTGTATTAGCTATTGCAGTAAGGGTTTGAAGTAAATATATAAGGTTTATTACAAGTATGCATATTATTAAATATTTGTAATATTATGCATGTTAACTAATGAACTATGTTCATTGTTGGTAAAGCTATATAATTTTTTATGATTTTATAATAAGTGTTGCATGGGTAAGTACTTGTATGATGTACACACATTACTAGTAGTAGATTAGCTGATTTATTATGGTAGCTGTTTTCCGCCTAAAATATGCACATGGAAATGTGGAACAATTTGTCCTCCTTGTTTTCCATGATTTGTAACAATTCTATATCCAGTTTTTTCTAATTGGAATTGGTGGGTAATCTTCTTTACAATAGAAAAAAAATGTCTAATGTCTGCTGAAGAATCACTGAAATCATCAAATGATATATACTCGCCTTTGGGAATAACTAGAATGTGTATAGGAGCTTGAGGATGTATGTCATGAAATGCTAATACAAACTCATCTTCATATACTACGTTACATGGAAGTTCTTTTCTTAAAATCTTTGCAAAAACGTTGTTATTGTCATAAGAAGTATTATCTTGCATGTACTTTTCCTGGATTACTAAAATGCTTTCCTATATTGTTTGAATTACCTTGTGTTGGCCCTTCATTAAGACCTTGACATAAATCTTCTGCTATTTCATCGATTTCTTGTTGCATAACAGTAGGCATAGCCTGTGAAAATATCCTTTCAGGTTTTTGTTGCATCAATATTTGATTTTGCAACTGCTGTAGCATTTGTGAACTCTGCATAGGGGTCCTAGAATAAGGCATATTTTGAGGATTTGTAAGTGAAAAATCACTGTTTGATATACCAGTACTGTTAGTTGGTGATCCAGTTTTACTACTCTGTTCTTGAGATGATGATAGTATATCATCTCCTTGCCTTTGTACTGCTGATACTGTATCACTTCCATGTCTTTTAGCTGGTGATACTATATCATGATCTTGATTATTAGAATTGTCTTTGCTATCAGTATTAGAACTAGTTTTCTCAGTGTGAATATCTGCTGAACTCATTTTTTTATCAGTAGATGATTTATATAGTCTTTTAGTAAAAGTTTTGACTAATTCTTCATCATTTATACCTAAACCTTCTAGAACAAGTCGTACATCTTTCTCTATTGCTATTCTTGATTTGTTGGAAACATCTAATTCTATAGTTAATCCTTGTTTATATCTACCTGGAGTAGAATTTACTGTAACTTTTCCTCCTATTTCTTTCAATTGCTGATCAAGTGCTTTTAATTTTTCAAAATATTTATCAGCAGTATTACTTCTAATGAACTCTTGAGTTGCTGATACAGGATTAATAAGTGATGTTAAGGTATCTTTTTTAGTTTCTTCTACCTCTCCTTCTTTATCTTGTTCTTGCCATGCTGCGAATTTTTGTAAAGTTTGATATGGTAATTTATAAGATGGTACTTTCAGAGCTACTTCTTGCTCATGACCATCTATTCTTGTTCTTGCTGGTAATTCTACCCCCAGTTTGTGGGTACGGTTGTGCATTCTTAAGTCAAAGTGTTTCTCAGCAGGATCTTTTTGACCTGGAATAATACTTTTCAGCATGCCTCCAAGGTATTTACCTACGCTTTCTTGATGGGGTAATTTACTAGTGGTGGGTGTTATAGCTGCTTTTATAACAACATTTGCACCTTTCTTTAAGAAAGTAAGCATCTGGATACCATAATTAATGTTAGATCAAGCTACATATTTACTAATTATAAAATACAATTGGTAATATGTCATTATGTATTATTAAGATTTTTATTAAAATATTTATTATTCACTTTGTGCATTATCTTTTTATCGTTACTGCGTATAATATACTGTAAGATAAAGGTTAACAATAGGTAAAAAGTGAATCATGATAGCAAGATAACCCCTATAATGCAGCAGTACATGATGCTGAAGAGTCAATATAAGGAGTATTTATTATTTTATAGATTAGGTGATTTTTATGAGTTATTTTTTGATGATGCAATAGAGACGTCTAGAATATTAAATATTGTATTAACTAAAAAGGGGAATGTACCTATGTGTGGTGTTCCCTTTCATAGTAGTGAATCTTATTTAAATAGATTGGTAAAATTAGGTTATAAGATAGCAATTTGTGAGCAGTTAGAAACGTCAGAAGAAGCTAAGAAAAGAGGATATAAGGCTTTAGTAAAACGTGATGTTGTAAGAATAGTTACTCCAGGGACTATATTAGAGGATTCTTTACTTGAAGCAAAAGAGAATAATTATTTATCTTGTATAGTTAATGTTGACCATAATTATGCTATTGCATGGTTGGAATTGTCTACTGGGTTATTTTATTATCATACAACAGAATTGCATAAGCTTGATAGTGATTTGTTCAGAATTAATCCCAAGGAAGTTTTGATTTCTGATAAGTTAGTGGAATTGGATTCTATATATTCTATTTTAAGGAAATACAAATTTTCGGTGACACAATATTCGGGTAGTTTTTTTGATGTGAGTAGATCCTATAATACTTTGTGTAATGTTTATGGAATATCTACTTTAAAAGGATTAGGTGATTTAAAAAATGAAGAGATAGCAGTATGTGGTTCTTTGTTGGAATATGTTAAAGCTACGCAAAAAGGGAATCTACCTCAGTTGGAATTTCCAAAAGCTTATTCAAAGGGTGATTTTATGTTTATAGATGCAGCAGCATTAAGGAACCTTGAGTTATTTTGTACACAATCTGGAGATTTAGAAGGATCCTTAATTTCTTCTATAGATTATACTATTACAGCATGTGGTGGAAGATTATTAAAACGATGTTTGTCAGCTCCTTTAGCATGTTCTCATGCAATAAATCGTAGGTTAGATATTGTTGAGTTTTTTGTAAATGATAGAACATTGTGTAGGGGTGTTAGGGAAACATTACGTGGTATTGCAGATATAGAGCGTATTTTAACAAGAATTAAAGTTGGTAAATGTTCACCTAAGGATTTATATGCTCTGAAGTTAACTTTGGACAAAATTTTTGTATTATTAGATTTATTGCATAAGTTTGATTCTAGTGTTGTAGGTGATTTTTGTTCAAGGTTGGGTAAATATGATGATTTGTGTAAAACGCTTGATGATGTGTTAATACCGAATAATGTTAATAATGTTAAAGATGGGGGATTTATTAATCCTGACTATGATGCACAATTGTCAGAATATATATATATTCAAAGTTATAGTAATGATTTAATTCAAGAATTACGGGATAAGTACCGTAATATTACTAATATTCAAAGTTTAAAAATATTGTATAACAATATTTTAGGTTATTATGTTGAAGTTTCATCAAGCTATTTGATTAGTGATAAAGACTTTATTCATAGGCAAACTCTAGCAAATAGTATTAGATATACGACAAGTGAATTAAAAGCATTGGAAAGTAAAATAATTTCTGCTAGGGATGCAGCGATTAATTTGGAAGTAAAAATTTTTGGTCAATTATGTACATGTATTATTGAAGTTGCAGATAAAATCACTATGACTGCACATGCTATTGCTGAAATTGATATGCTAACTTCTTTTGCTGAGTTGGCAATACAATATTCTTATACTAAACCTATAGTTGATGATAGTTATGAATTTAACATAAAAAAAGGTAGGCATCCTGTGGTTGAACGTAATGGGAAATTTGTAGCTAATGATATTGACCTTTCATTAATGCAAAGAGTACATTTAATCACTGGACCTAATATGGCTGGTAAAAGTACTTTCTTAAGACAGAATGCATTGATAGGTATTTTAGCGCATATTGGATCATTTGTTCCTGCTCAACATGCTCATATAGGAGTTATTGATAAAGTATTTAGTAGAGTAGGGGCTTCTGATAATATTGCATCTGGGCATTCTACGTTTATGGTAGAAATGACAGAAACTGCTGCAATAATCAATCAAGCCACAGATAAATCTTTTGTAATACTTGATGAAATTGGTAGGGGTACAGGAACATATGATGGATTATCAATAGCATGGTCGGTTATTGAACAAATTCATAATGTTAACAAGAGTAGAGCAATTTTTGCAACCCATTATCATGAATTGTCAAAGTTAGATAGGTATTTAGAAAATATAAAGTGTTTTTGTATGAAAGTAGAAGAATGGAATGGAAAAGTAGTGTTCTTGCATGAAATTATACCTGGATCAACTAATAAATCTTATGGAATACATGTTGCAAAATTAGCAGGATTCCCACAATCAGTCCTAGATAGGGCAGAAGATTTAATGAGTAAATTAAAAGCAAATGAGGATTTATTAACTTAGCATATTTAATTGTTTTTTACTCAACTACTCTAAGTGATGTGTGAATATTAGAGGTTAGCTATCACTGTAGTAGTAATGAATAGTGGAATTGGCTTAGAAATTTATGACTGTGCTATAAACTAAAAATTGAGTTGTTAAGAGAAAAAACTACTTGTATAGCAACTGAGATATCTTGCTTCCTATAGTTGTCGTATTGAATTGTACAGGAGTATAGTATCATGAAAATAAGAAAATGTTGACGAATTTTGGAAGGTGGCGTGTAACTTATTACTCAATGTATCAAAAGGTTATAGGTTTTGTAATATTGATTTTTTTGTAACGGTAGGTGTTTTTAATATTGCAGATATAAGTTTAATATTAAATAAGGGATATTGAATGATTTTATAACCTTCACTGTTTTCTGCCTAAATTAATTGATGAGTGGTCCAGTAGAGGCTTGCTCCCTTTTAAATTGAGATTTTTGTATTAAGTGTATAATATAATTAACATCTTGAATATTATATCCTTTTTTTATTATATCTTCTGTAGAATGGTTTTGATCGATAAGTAATGTAAGTATTGAATCTAATATTGCATAATCAGGTAGAGTATCTTGATCTTTTTGGTTGTAACGTAGTTCAGCAGATGGATGTTTTTCTATAATCTGAGAAGGAATAACGTCAATTTTTTTACATAAACTATTTACTGGTATATTTTTATTCCTCCATTTACTGAGTTCGTATACTCTAGTTTTATATATATCTTTTATTGGAGCAAATCCTCCACACATATCTCCATATAATGTTGCATAACCAACAAATAATTCTGATTTATTACCTGTTGATAATAACATAAATTTAAACTTATTGCTTAATGCCATTAATATATTACCTCTGATTCTAGCTTGTAAATTTTCTTCAGTAATATCTTCTTGAGTGTCTATGAAAGTATTTTGTAATGCTGCTAGTGAAGTTTGGAATATTTCTTCTATCGATAATATATTGTAAGAAATACCTAATCTCATAGCGCATTCTTTAGAATCAGTAATACTCATTTGAGATGTATATTTTGTTGGTAACATGAGTGAATGTACGTTATTAGGGCCAAGCGCATCTGCTGCAATTGAAGCTACAAGTGCAGAGTCTATACCTCCAGATAATCCCATGATTACACTGGTCATAGCATTTTTATATATATAGTCTCTTAATGCTAACATAAGTGCTTGGTAATCTGATTCAATGCTGTTGGATGTTATGGTATGGTTGTCCTGTTTTGCTAAATCTGCTTTGCAAACTTTACTATCTTCTTGCCACATGTTTAAGAAATTGTATTGACCATTGAAAGTAAAAAAGGATTTTCCATGAAAAACTAAATTGTTGTATCCTCCTATTTGGTTAATATAGACTGCGTATTTATTGAATGTTAACTTTGAAATTAAATCATCTCTAGAATTTGTATTTTTTGTATATTGTGTATTATCCATAATCAGTAATAACGTGTCATTATTATGAATAGGTAATTTAGGTATTTTTGAGATAGGAAGTAGCAATACATTGATGTTATTAATTGTAAACGTTGCTGAGATATCAGAAGATTGAGAATCTGTAGGGAATTCTATTAGTTCTGTAATTTCTCCATTTTTTATCAGATAAATTGTTTCAAATATGACATTGTTTTTCTTTTTTATGCTACCAATGATTATTGCTGTGTTTTTATTATTAGTTTGTAGTGCTAGTTTATTTATTATATTAGTACATTGATTGAAAAAATTTTTATGTAAAGTTGGAATTTTTTGTATGTGTCCTGATACTGCGTATCTTGAAAATATGGCTATATCTGCTGCTTGATATACTGACTCTTGATATGATTTTGTAATGCTATCATAGTTGTAATCAATATTTTCAGGATTGTAATTTAATTGGGAAATAAAGATTGATGAATTGTACATACTTATCTGACTTATTCTATACTTACCGCATTAATTCTATAATAAGTTATGATACATTTCCATTCTATAATATTTAGAGAATTACAAGTATGAACACCTAACTTTTGTGTTTTGATGTATTAAATAGTATGTTGTAGATTTCTTACATTTTGTTTTTTATGAGTATATTTGCTGCATCTATTGCAGCGTAAGTAATTATACTTTTTGCACCTGCACGCTTAAATCCTAATAGAGATTCGTAGATAACAGAATCATAATCTAGCAAGTGATTTTGTGATGCAGCTTTAATCATTGCATATTCTCCACTTACTTGGTATGCAAATACTGGTATCTGACATCTGCTACTAATGGACTTAATTACATCTAGATATGGCATCCCTGGTTTTATCATAATAATATCTGCACTTTCATCGATATCCATTTGTGCCTCAAGTATTGCTTCATTTATGTTTGCAATATCTAATTGGTATGTACTTTTATCTATTGTTTGGGATATTGAGCGAGATCCTACAGCTTCACGAAATGGTTTATAAAAACTGGAACAGTATTTTACAGAGTAAGATAGTATGCATACATCTTGGAAATTACAGTTATCTAAAGCACTTCTGATTTTTTTGACTCTTCCATCCATCATATCTGATGGTGCTACAATGTCACAACCTGCTGCTGCTAAGACTAAAGCTTGCTTATATAAAACTTCTAAGGTTGCGTCATTATCAATTTGCTTGTTGATTACAATTCCATCATGTCCTGAAATTGTATAAGGATCTAATGCAACATCGGCTATTATGCCAATAGTTGGTATGTGTTTTTTGACTTCTTTTATTGCTCTGCATATTAGATTATTAGGGTTAAATGCTTCTTCTGCATTTTCAGATTTCAAATGGGTTTCTACTACTGGAAACAACGATATAGCATTTATGCCTAAATTTGCAGCATGTTCTACCACTTTTAATAATTCAGGGATAGAGTATCTTTTGATGTCAGGTAATTGTTTTACAGGTTCTGATACCCCATCACGATCATGTACAAACAGTGGTAATATTAGGTCGTGTATAGATAAACTAGTTTCTCTTACTAAATTACGTAACCACTCATTTGAACGTTTACGTCTTAATCTAGTATTAGGAAATTGCATATTGTTAGTTTATTGTGTTACATGTGTGTACTAATTTAATCATTTGATTGATAAGTATCAACTTATTTTTTAATTAGATAATTTGTGAGCTTTTATAGTGTTTTCAGAAAAGCTGTAACTATAAATGTTGTAAAAACTAACCTAATTTGTTAAGCATACTATTAGCATTATACTTTAATAATTTTTGGTCTAGCGTGCTTCATGGGAAAAATTTTTTCAGTTTATTGTCCAGAATCATTTTTAGCTGTAGTTGCAAAATTTGCATTTGATATCTTTAATGATAATTCTGGAAATTCTTCTAGTGTAATAATTATAGTACCAAATCAAGAAGATGTTAAGTTGCTATATGGTCAATTGAAACTTTATTTTCATGCTACTGTTCTCGCTCAAGTGAAAGTTATGTCACTATCAGATATAGACCAAGATCTACTAGCTAATGAACACAGTTTTGTCAGAATTATGACTCCAATAAGGAAGCTTTTGTTGTTAATGGAGTTTATAAAGTTGTGGAATTCTGAAAATGGTGATAATTATCCACTGTCTTTAGGTTATGAATTATCTTCATTGTTGAATGAAATGCATGTACATTGTATACCAATATCTAATTTAGAATGTTTGTTTGATTATGATTTACCAGCACATTGTCAAAAGGCAGCTAGATTCCTTTCTGAATTATCTAAAAAGTGGAAAGAAGTTTTAAATAAAGATGAAGTATTAGATATATTAGAGCATAGAAGTTTATATATAGGCAACTTAATTAAGTATTTACAAGATGAAGTATTAAATTGTACTGTGATTTTTGCTGGTATGGTGTTTGACAATTTTTTTGTTAACTTTATTCAGGAATTGTATAAATTACCTAATAGTAGAATAATATTTCCATATGTAGATATAAGTATTGATGAAAAGGATTGGCAGCTATTAGAAGAATGTCATTATCAGTATTATGTGAAGAGTTTATTAGATATTTTGAAGGTTAATAGAAATGATATTGTTTTTCTAGGAGAGCCAAATCATTCTGTATTTGTAAGCAGTGTGTTTAATTTTAATTTATTTTTAGAGAAATATCATCAACATGAGATTCAGAACTATAGTGATTATAGTCGTGTTAAATTAATTACTTGTATTTCAGATGAAGAGGAAGCTCAAGTTGTATCTATGCTTATAAAAGAAAATGTCAACAGCAGCCCTATTGTGTTTACAAATAATTTGTTGTTGACTAAAAGAATAAATTCTATTGTAAATGCAGAAAGATTGTTAGATAAACCTAATGTTGGTTATCTGATATTATCCTTTATATTACATACATTAGAAGTTGTAATGAGTAAATGGAATCCTATCCCGTTATTATCATTACTTAAACATCCTTTTGTGACTTTGGGATATGTTAAAGAAGATTATGATGCTTTAATATCAAGTTTTGAACTAAAAGTTATCAGATCTTATTCTGGTTATGATTTTTTTAGCATGGAAAATAATGTAAAGGAGAAGGTGCCAGATTTGCTACCTTTTTGGGAAAAAATAACAAGTGTTATACTTCCTTTAGTTAAAGTAAAACATGATGTTATATCTTCTATAGTGAAAGCTCATATTGTATGTATACAGAATTTATTAGAAGGTAATCTTGTAATTGATTCTAATGGTTATAGTAAAATTCAAGAATTTTTTGACGACTTACAAAACTCATGTAACGGAATAAAAGTATATGGCATGGATGTATATTATGAAATTTTAACATCAGTTTTGTATAGTAGCTTTTCTTTAGAAAATTATAAATTATCCACTGTTAACTTGTTTAAGAGAGGAATAGTAATCTTTGCTGGGTTTAATGAAATAAATTATGGTGTTAATTCATGTGGAACATTGTTAAACAGGTGGATACGTACAAAATTAGGATTGCCTTCCATTCAAAGAGAAAAGGGTTATTTTGCATATTTGTTACATAGTTTTTTTTATGCAGATAAGATTTATATTACACAATCTTTAAAAAGTTTTGGGAAAATAAATGAAGAATCTATTTGGATTAGGCGATTAGGAATTTTAGCAAAACTTTATGATATAGAAAATTTGAAATGTGAAATTTATTCAAAAATCAGTGATAGATTTTCATGTGATGATACTAAGAGTTTGGCATACTTAAGGCCTCAACCTAATCCAGATATTAATAACAGGGTTATTGCATTCAATGTTTTGTCTACAACTTCTTTAGAGACTTTGGTAAAGAATCCTTATGTCTTTTATCTAAGTAACATTTTAAATATTTTACCATGTAAGAGTATTAATGAAAAATTTTCTATGCGGGATTTTGGGATTGTTGTTCATAATGTTCTACATAAATATTTATTATGCAATAATAATCAACATAGATATGAAGATTTGGTAGAAATTGCTGCGTCAGAATTGTTGGATAAATATAAAGATTTTCCACAAGTTGAAACTATTTTATGGCCTAAGTTCCAAAAGATAGCTGAGCAATTTTTTGAAATTAATTTAGAAAGAGCTCATTATGTTGATGAAATTATTACAGAACGTTTTTTTTCTTGGGAGATCAATAGTAATATCGAAGTAATATCTAGGTGTGATAGGGTAGAATGTTTAAAAGATGGTAGTGTGATAATCATTGATTATAAGACAGGTGCAATTCCTTCACAATCAGATATTAATTATGGAGTTGCATTGCAAATGATAATACAGGCGTTAACAGTAAAGCAGAGCTTAAAAAAGGAGATCTCAGGGTTAATGTATTGGAAGATAAGTTCAGAAGACATGAGAATAGTCCCTATAGATAATTATACTGAGTTAATCAAAAAATTGGAAGTTGCTTTAAAACAGTTAATATTAGATTATGTGGAGTTTATGAAGCCATTTACTGCATCTTGTGATATGTCTAAATACGCTGATTATGATCTTATAACACGTGTAAAGGAGTGGGGATATTTTATATAGATGTCAATTTGCTATTCCTAAGATGGAATTATAGATTTTATAAAATTGTGTATAATGTAAAACTTATCAAAATTTTTGATGCGTATTATGTGTGTTTTTCTTCTACTAAACATGCATTTTTATGTTCATAAAAGCATATCTTTTAATGTTTTAAAAATTATTTTCTAGTTAGGTCTATGTATAGCATTATAAAAATACTTGAAGCTTTAAACATTTTTAAGCTGTAATTATGTGTGTCTTATTTGCAACAGATATAATTTATGCGCAAATGTGTAGTACATATGAATAATACAAACTTAAAAACAACTGAAAAAGTGCTTTATGAAGGATAATTTTTAACAACTGAACTGACCATAAGCAAAGTCATATAAGTAAAAAATGTACATTTGTATGTGTACAGCTTAAATGGTTATAATTGGTAGGGAATTTGTATATTGAATAGTAGATTATTTGATTGTTGTGCTATAGCTTATGTTGTAAATTAGACACTAAATTTGTGTTAATATGTATATTTATTTATAGTAAAAATGTTTTGTCTTAACATCAAAATCAGAATAGTATTGTTGAGCATGTAGTAAGGATATATCCTAAAATCAAGTATTGTTAATAGTGATTGACACAGAGAATAAATGAGGTTATATCCTTTTTATTCTTGTTATAATTAGTGTCTAAAATGTCACATGGTTCTAGTAAAAAAGCAATAATATCTGTATTTTTGTGTGCTTTTATAGAGTGTTATGATTTTTTAGTATATGGAAATTTTGGCCATATATTCAGTCAAATGTTTTTTTCTCAAGTCAATAGTGAGAATTTGTCATTAATATTATCGTTTGCTACATTTGCAATAGCTTTTCTTGTTAGACCTTTCGGCTCATTGTTATTTGGGTATATTGGAGATAAGTATGGGAGAAAGATTTCTTTGTTTATTTCTGCAACCTTGCTTATTTTATCGGTTGGAGGTATTGCATTTTTACCTCTTGTTAGTTCCATAGGTGTAATATCTCCTATTTTATTGGTGGTACTGCGCATTTTTCAGGGGTTATCTTTTGGAGGTGAAGTAGGTGCTATTGTGTTAATAGCAGAAAGTGTTAGGAAAGATCAAGTTGTTGCAGTATTAAGCCTACATTTTGCAATAGCAATACTTGGAGGAGCAACTGGGTCTTTTATTTTTCAGTTGTGTTATAACTTTATTCCGGAAGCTCAATTTTACTCTTGGGGGTGGAGAATACCATTTATTATTGGTTTGGTAATGTCTATGATGTTGCCTATTTTACGTAACTCTGTTGAAGAAAGTAAACAATATTTAGAGTATACATCTGGTAAAAAAGTTTCTAAAGTTCCTATTTTAGATATCATATTACGGCATAAAAAGATTTCTGTAATTACATTTAGTTTAATAGCAGCTTCTAATGCTTTATTTTATGTATTTTTTGTATTTTTAAATATACAGCAGAAAGTAAGTATACCAATTTATAGTCTTTTAATATTTACAATGTTGGTATCAGGTTTTATATCTTTTCTTTTTTTTCGGGTATACAAACCAGAAAATGTATCATTGGTAATTCAAGTTTTATTTATTGTATGTGTATCTCCTGTTGTGTATTTATTAGGGCTTAACTCTATAGTTAGTTATTTTATATTAGCAATTGTATTAGGTATGTATGCAACTCCTATCTTATCTATATTGATATTTTTATTTCCGGTTAATATTAGACAAACTGGTTTTTCAATGTGTTATAGTGTTGCAGCAGGCCTTGGTGGTGCTACTCCTGCAGTTTGTTTATGGTTAATAGAATTAACTGGATGTAGCATGTCTCCTATATTTTATTTAGATTTTTATGTGTTGTTCTCTTTACTTGGTCTTTTGTGTTTGAAACGATATAATGAAAAGCAATGTGAAGTAGCATATGCATAATCAGAGTTAGATAATGTTGTACTTTATTTTATAAATTTCACAAATGATGAGTACTTATTAGTAACATGTATGTACTTAATAAAATGCCATAACACTGGCTTTTCAAAGTTATTTGTTACCTGCTCTTAGGTATTTTATAAACTTTGTATTATGTTGAATAGACAAGTTGTTTGTTAATTCTAGTAGCTGTAAGCTTTTTTCAGTATGCATATAGTGTTTATCTTAAATAGTGTGTTGTAACCATGCTAAATCTTAATTAATTGTTTTATTTTTTTAATAATATTGACATGCATAACTACTGATTGTAGTTATTGTAGTAGTAGGTTTAATTGCTATCCATATGTTGACAACTTCCAATTTAAAGCCAATGCTATCAGTACTTCTGTGTGCATTTATAGAATGTTATGATTTTTTAGTGTATGGGAATTTTAGTAGAATATTTAGTCAGATGTTTTTTTCTCATCTAACAGAAGGTTTTGCGTTATTGTTGTCATTTATGACATTTGGAATAGCTTTTTTTGTTAGACCTTTTGGGTCATTGTTATTTGGTTATGTTGGTGATAAGTATGGTAGAAAAATTGCTTTATTTAGCTCTGCAACCTTACTTATTGTTTCAGTGGGTGGTATAGCCTTTCTTCCTCTTTTTGAATCTATAGGTGTATTATCGCCTATTTTACTGATAGTATTTCGTATTTTACAAGGATTATCCTTTGCTGGAGAAATAGGGTCTGTAGTTTTGATGGCAGAAAATGTAAGGGATCGTCGTAATATTGCATATGCAATGGGTAGTCATTTTCTAGTGTCAATATTTGGTGGCGCAATAGGATGTTTTGTCTTTAAGTTGTGTTATAATTTAATTCCAGAAGCTCAATTTTATTCTTGGGGATGGAGAATACCATTTATTATCGGATTGATAATGTCTTTATTGTTACCTTTGTTGCGTACTTCTGTTGAAGAAAGTAGAGAGTATTTGGATTATAAAAGTAAGCGTAAAATTTCTAGGATGCCTATTTTAGATGTCATATTCAATCATAAAAAACCTTTTATAGTAGCATGTATTTTTGTACCTTTTTGTAATTCTTTGTTTTACACTTTCTTTGTGTTCTTGGATGTGCAAAGCAAAGTAAGTATGTCGGTGTATGCTTTATTGATTTTAACAGTAACTTTATCGTGTTGTCTGTTTACTATGCTGTGTAGGATATATAAAACTACAACTGTTGCTCTCTGTATTCAGGTGTTTTTTATTATAGGGATATCTCCTCTTATTTGGTTTTTTGGTAAATCTATTGTAACTTATTTTCTTGTAGCATTTTCTTTAGGTATATGTGCAACACCTCTTATTGCTGTAATTATGCTTTTATTTCCAGCGAATGTTAGACAAACTGGGTATTCAGTTGCATTTAGTCTTGCAGTAGGATGTTTTAGTATGTTAACTCCTGCAGTTTTGTTATGGTTGGAAAAATTTAGTATACCTCCTGTACTTTGTATAGATTTTTATGCTTTACTTTCTTTATATGGTTTTTATTGTCTTAAGAAAGATAAGAAAGTTGCTGAATATGAAAGTGTATTTGTATAATTATACTATAGGGTTATCGATTGTTTTTAAGTACAAACTTGATTGTTGATGTGTATGCTACATTTCATTGAAGTGTATATCATTCTTATAATCCTAGCTGTTATACGTTGGTAACTTATAAAGAGTTCTGATATGAACATTAATGGTATAGTGCAATAGCGTTGTTCTAGTAAGATTAAATGTTTAATACATAGTAGATTAGAGTGTTGACTAGAATGGTATCTCATCGTCGATAATTATATCATCGCAACTACTGTTTAGCGAATTTTCTTTATTGAAACTTTCAGTAGCGTAATCTTCTGATATACCATTGTTATCCATTGTGTTGTTTTTAGCATCTAGCATATACAAAGCTGAATTAAACCCTTGTAGGATAACCTCTGTTGTGTAGCGATCTACATTATTTTGGTCTGTCCATTTTCTTGTTCTTAATGACCCTTCAATGTATATCTTGCTTCCTTTGCGTATGCAATTTTTTATAATTTTTACTAACCCTTCATTGAATACTACTACATTGTGCCATTCTGTTTTTTCTGTGCGCATGCCTGATGCCTTATCTACCCAGCTTTCCGATGTAGCTATGGAGAAGCTTGCCATCTCCTTCCCGTTTTGCATTACCCTAATATCTGGGTCTTTGCCTAGATTGCCTATTAAAATTACCTTATTTACACCAATAGTGGACATAGCTGTATCGTCATCGTAAATTAGAGTTGTTATTATCATATTTTATTAATAAATCAGTCAATAAGTTTTTATTATATTCTAAAAAAAATAGACTAATGGTATGGAATAATGTTATCTAGGGTATTTATTTTAATTGTGGTTCACAATGGATAACTCATTACCAGTGATAAGGAATAAGACAATAAATAGTGTTTTTAAAGTTATGGGGGAAATGGCTGATGCAATATTTTCTTGGGTCAGTAGTATTAATAAAGATTTGACTAGGGATCAGGATATTAGTGATCTTTATGAAAAAATGAAAGAGTGTGTTAATCCGAAGGGTGGTGAGATTAAAGCAAGATATAACACTATATCTCTAGGTAATTTATATTTGAATCTATCTGATGTTGGTAAAGTAGCTTTTCTTAAATTATTGGAAGAAAAATTTAGTGCTGATAGGGTTGAGATAGATGAGAAGGTAGGGGATTATATACGTGAAATAGATGAAGATGGGAAAAGAAAATGTGAATTTCAATTGATGACAGTTCTAGAGTCTCCTAGATTACGTATACTTAAGCAATTTATTTCATTACCTGATGGTTTAAAATTTATTGTAGATATGAGATCTGATGTAATTCGATTGAATAAAAATCAATCGTTTTTTTCACTAGAAAAAGATTTAAGAAATATATTATCTTACTGGTTTGATATTGGCCTTTTGGATTTGCATCAAATTACATGGGATTCTCCTGCTTCTTTATTAGAAAAGTTGATTTTATATGAAGCAGTGCATGCAATCTCTTCATGGGATGATTTACGAGATAGATTAGATTCAGACCGTAGGTGCTTTTCTTTCTTTCATTATAAGATGTCAAGAGAACCTTTAATTTTTGTAGAAGTAGCTCTTGTTGATGAAATAGCTACTAGTATACAAATGTTGTTAGATTCTCATATACCAGCTAAGGATCCTAAAAATGCAAAGGTAGCTATTTTTTATTCAATTTCAAATACTCAAAAGGGACTTTCTGGAATCAGTTTAGGTAATTTTTTAATAAAGCGTGTTGTGAATAAATTATCAGAAGAGTTTCAAAGTATTAAAATTTATGCAACTCTTTCTCCTATACCAGGTTTTGTGAAATGGATTATGAATACTTTGCCAAGTCATGTTGAGTTGCTGAATGAGCTTAAGATTGCTGTATCTATTGATGAGATAATCTCATATGTTAATGCTAGACAGTATGCTGATTTATCTCAAGATATCAAGAATTTATTTTTAAAGTTGTGTGCTTATTATTTGGTAAAAGCTAAAAATACTGATAGAGCATTAGATCCAGTAGCACATTTTCACTTAAGTAATGGGGCAATTATAAAACAACTAAATTGGATGGCTGATATTTCTGAAAAGGGATTAAACAATTCAATGGGTATTATGGTGAATTATCATTATGAATTATCTAAAATAGATGATAATTATGAAAACTATGTAATTAATAGAGAGATTAATTGTTCAAAAGAAGTGTTGTCACTATTAAAGCGTTGATTTAATATGTTTTATTTAAAGTGATATATTTTTATGACGATTATTAAAGGAAATAGGTGTGATTGGGAGGTAGTAATAGGGTTAGAAGTCCATGCACAAGTTATTTCCAATTCTAAATTATTTTCTGGTGCTTCAACAAAGACTTATGATGCTTTACCTAATACGCAAGTAGCGCTTTTTGATGTAGCAATGCCAGGTATGTTGCCTGTACTTAATGAGTATTGTGTTTATCAAGCAATAAAAACAGGAATTGCTCTATCATGTAAGATTAACAAGTATTCAGCTTTTGATAGAAAGAATTATTTTTATCCTGACTTACCTTCTGGTTATCAAATAACACAGTTCTATTATCCTATAGCAACAGAAGGTAAAATTGTCTTAGAAGATCATGATATGAAGGAAATTCGCATTGCTAGAATTCATCTTGAGCAAGATGCAGGAAAAAGTATTCATGAATTTGACAAAACTTATATAGATTTCAATAGGGCAGGTGTTGCATTAATGGAAATAGTGTCAGAGCCTGATTTCAGATCTATTGAAGAGGTTGCAGAATATCTGAAGAAGTTACGTATGATATTGCGTTTTATAGAAACATGTGATGGAGATATGGAAAAAGGTTCTTTACGTTGTGATGCAAATGTTTCAGTCAAACCTGTTGGAAGTAGTGAGCTTGGAATAAGGTCTGAAATAAAAAATCTTAATTCCATTCGTTATGTTATGCAAGCTATCGAGTATGAAGCAAATAGACAGGTTAATGCTTTGGAAAATGGAGAAATAGTTACTCAAAATACGTTGTTGTTTGATGTTACTTCAGGGCAAACAAGAGTAATTAGGACTAAAGAAGATGCTCATGATTATCGATATTTTCCAGATCCTGACTTATTTCCATTAAAGATTGATGATCAATATATAGATCATGTCAGGTCGTCTTTACCAGAACTACCTATGCAGAAAAGAGAGCGTTATACTAATGATTTTAGTCTAAGTAAGTATGATGCAGATATTTTATCTTCTGATAAGGATGTAGCTATATATTTTGAAAAGGTTGCAGAGAAGCATGATGGCAAACTTGCAGCATCTTGGATAACAGGTGAGCTTTTTGGTAGACTAAATAGGCTTGGAATTACTATTGGTGAATCTTCTGTGACAGCTGAAGACTTGATACAGCTGCTTGATTTGATAGTCAATAATACTATTTCTGGAAAAATAGCAAAGCAAGTGTTTGATATGATGTTTGAGTCAGGTAAATCACCTGCATTGATAGTCAGTGAACATGGGTTAAAGCAGGTAAGCGATGAGAATGCTTTATCTGTAATTGTGGAAAGGGTTTTAAAAAATAATGCAAGTAAAGTAGTAGAATATAAACAAGGTAAAGAAAAATTATTTGGGTATTTTGTTGGGCAGGTAATGAAAGAAACGCAAGGCAAAGCAAACCCTGATATGGTAAATTCTATTATCAAGCAGCAGTTAGAAAATTAATAGTTATGAGTTATTGATGAATATAAAATCATATTAACTATATTAAATAAAGTTTTATTGTTTATCTATTTCTCAATGCTAATTGTATATTGTTGAATTGGTGGGTTGTAGAGTTGTGATTTTTAAAGTGTGTTTGTCATTTCAACTATATAGATTTTGATCAGTTATGTGCTAGGTAAATAAGAATAGATTTTATATACAGTTACAAATGTAATTGCTGACGGATATTCTTTGACAGAATGGTACTTGTTTTGATGAAAATATAGTATTTGTCTGTAATAGCTAAGATATGGAATAACATTGTTGTGAACATATAAAGTAGGGAGGTATAAATTTTTTTATATTATTTAATTGCAATAAATATTAGATAATGTTATTAAACTCCTACAGGTTTGCATATAAGAATTGTGATATTGATAAAAAGTAAAACCTTATTGACAACCTTTCTTATGCTGGTTAGCATTATAGATCTTATGTTTATCGGGGGCGTAGTTTAGTTGGTTAGAACATAAGCCTGTCACGCTTAAGGTCGCGAGTTCGAGTCTCGTCGCTCCCGCATCTTGAATTTTTTTGTTTTATTTATAAGATATTAATTAATGTAGTATTGTAAGAGCATGTCTAAAAAATAAGGAGATATCAGTGCTTGCTAGTGATATGATGAAAGGAAAAAAAGGATTAGTCATTGGAATTGCTAATGATAAATCTTTAGCATGGGGGATTGCTAAAACTTTAGCTATGCATGGGGCAGATATAGCAGTGACTTATTTATCCGACGTTTTTAAGAAAAGGATAGATCCTTTAGCGGAATCTATAGGTGTAAAGTTGGTCTTGCAATGTGATGTATCTAAAGAAGAGACTGTAGATAATATGTTTGCACAGCTTAGTGATGAATGGGAAAGTATGGATTTTTTAGTACATGCTGTTGCTTTTTCTGATAAAAATGAGCTGAAAGGTAGGTATATTGATACGTCATTGAATAATTTTTTGACATCTATGCATATTTCATGTTACTCGCTTACTTACCTTGCTAAAAAAGTAGAGAAGATGATGTGTAATGGAGGTAGTATATTAACATTATCTTATTATGGTGCTCAAAAAGTGATGCCTCACTATAATGTGATGGGAGTATGTAAAGCAGCTTTAGAAGCAAGTGTAAAGTATCTGGCTGTTGATTTAGGTTCTCAGAATATTAGGGTTAATGCTATTTCTGCAGGTCCAGTAAGAACTTTAGCATCTTCTGGGATAGGAGATTTCCATTACATATTGACATGGAATAAATATAATGCACCTTTGAGGCGTAATACTACAATAGACGATGTGGGTGGAGCAGCACTTTATTTATTAAGTGATTTAGGTAAAGGTACTACAGGAGAAATTTTATATGTTGATGGTGGATATCATGCTATAGGTATGAAAGCAATAGATGCTCCTGATATTAATTATATTGAAGCCAAATAAAATGAATATTATTTATATAAAGTTGTGATATTTTAATTATAGTATTGAGTTTTTTTATTTACTTTACTCGTGATGTTTCTATTTCTTTCTTAGTTATACATATTTTTGTTTTGCTGAGTGTATTTTTGGTTGTATATTGCTATGTATTAGGGAAGATTTAGTGTCTTTATGGAAATTTGATAGATGACTTTGTTTTTCTATTGTATAATGCAGAGGATCGTAACTCTATATATAGTGATGCTATAAGATTTATGATTTTTCAAGTTATGATTGTAGTTTTGGATTGGCTATATGAATGATGGTGGTACTGGGCTTTTAGGAGATTGTGTAAAAGAAAAGCTTCAATCTGACAACCAGGTAATTTGGAAAGATATTCAAGTCAAATTACATAAGTTTTATGGTAATGCCATATATGATAGTTGGTTGAGTGTACTAGTATATATTAATAATGAAGGTGGTAAGGTTTTACTGTCTGCTCCAACTAGGTTTATCAAAGAATGGATATTAGTGCATTACTTGGATCAAATTTTAAAATATTGGCAGGATGAAGATCAAAGTGTATGTTCTGTAGACATTTGTGTTGTGAATAATCAAGATACTAATTTGCTAGTGAATATCAAAGATCAGCAAGATAAGGAAGTAAGAAATAATTATGATCATTTAAGTTCTCCTTTGGATCCTAGATTTACTTTTGATAATTTTGTAGTAGGAAAACCAAATGAGCTTGCTTTTGCTGCAGCTAGAAGAGTGGCAGAGTCTAATGAACCAATATCTGGGAGTAATCCTTTATTTCTGTATGGTGGAGTTGGACTTGGGAAAACTCATTTGATGCATGCTATTGCTTGGTATATTATAAAATCTTCTTCGAAAAGAAAAATAGCTTATCTTTCAGCAGAAAAATTTATGTATCAATATGTTACAGCATTAAGAAGCAAGGATATAATGTTGTTTAAAGAGCAATTTCGTTCTGTAGACATATTGATGGTTGATGATGTTCAGTTTATTAGTGGTAAAGACAGTACTCAGGAGGAATTCTTTCATACTTTTAATGCTTTAATAGATCAGAATAAGCAGTTAGTGATATCTGCTGATAGATCACCTAGTGATTTAGATGGAGTTGAAGAAAGGATAAAATCAAGATTAGGTTGGGGATTAGTCGCAGATATTAATGAAACAACTTTTGAGTTACGGTTAGGTATATTGCAGCTAAAAGTTGAAAAGATGGGTATTAATATTCCAAATAAAGTATTAGAGTTTTTAGCAAAGAATATCAAATCCAATATTAGAGAATTAGAGGGTGCGCTTAACAAAGTAGTTGCACATTCTTCATTAGTTGGATGTAGTATTACTTTGGATTCAGCTAGTGATATTTTATCTGATTTATTGCGTGCAAATCACAAATCAGTGACATTAGAATGTATTCAAAGGAAAGTTGCTGAATTCTTTAATATTAAGATAACTGACATGTACTCTACTAGAAGGTTAAGAACTTTAGCGCGTCCTAGGCAAGTAGCAATGTATCTATCAAAGAAATTGACTCAGAAGAGTTTACCAGAAATTGGAAAAAGTTTTGGGGGTAGAGATCATGCTACAGTAATTCATGCTGTTAAGCAGATAGAAAAATTAATAGATACAGACAGTAAACTGAGAGATGATATTAATTTATTGACTAGAATGTTGAGATAAATGATACCTGAATAAGCATACTGTATTGAGAATTAGAATGTATTCAAAGGAAAGTTGCTGAGTTCTTTAAATTAAGACAACTGACATGTACTCTACTAGAAGGTTAAGAACTTTAGTGCGTCCTAGGCAAGTAGCAATGTATTTATCAAAGAAATTGACTCAGAAGAGTTTACCAGAAATTGGAAAAAGTTTTGGGGGTAGAGCTCATGCTACAGTAATTCATGCTGTTAAGCAGATAGAAAAATTAATAAGATGCAGACAGTAAACAGAGAGATGATATTAATGTATTGATTAGAATGTTGAGATAAATAATGCCTGAATAAACATACTGTATTGAGAAGTTTATTGTTTTTACTTTGTATTTATTTAATGTAATAAAGTTTGTGTGCATTTTTTAAGTTTTTATATCTAGATTATTATGGCTAATACCATTTAGTTATTTGTGCATGTATTGTTTTTCTCATCTATTATTTGATACTGTATGATGGCTTTTCTATTTTATCACTTAAAAATATAACACAAAACGTTTCATGCTTTTTAGTTGATACGTTTTATGTACAAAGTTATATTACTATAAGTGCCTACTGGTGTGAGGTTTGCTTGTGTCTTGTTGTTTGTCTTCTTCTTGTTTATGTTGTTGTTCTAAAATTGCAGTGTAGTTTTGTGGTTTCTCAGATATTCTTGATGGCTTTAATACTCCTTCTTGAAAGGGACTATGAATAGTTCCTTCTTTTTCTTTGTCCTCTGTAAGCATGCCATGTAAGCTTTTTCCAACAGTGACTATAAGAAGTATTGGTAAAAGCGGTCCTGCAAATCCTCCTAGACCAAGTGTAAGAGTACCTAGGATAAAGTAAGTGACACTGTATGGAGATGTTATTACGTTAATTAGCTTTTCATCTAGAGATTCTAAAGGCTGTTTGATATCTTCTTTTTTTCCTCCTAATTTTTTCTTGATAGAGCTTAGTGGATTAGATATATCAATTCCTGTTGTATCGTTTATAAATTCACGTATTGATTGCAATGACAATCCTTGTTCCTCCCTATTATATGTTGCTATAGCTGCTTCTATGTTCTTTTGTTGTTGTTCTGTTAAATCCGTTTTTAAATGTGAACAAGATATGATTATGTTAACTAATGCTTCAAAGTCGTCATCAGATGCATCTTGCATTATCTGATTAAATTCCTTTAGTAATGAGGCTTTATACATTCCCTCCATTATCATATTTCTTCTTTGATGTTCTAGTGGTTCTAGACATTTTGTTAATATTCTTGTTTTGTTCCCTATATGTTTACTGTCTGATAAGTGTTTTAGAATGTGTTGGTTGGTTGTATAATTAACATAGGCTAATGCTTCTTCAGAAAAAGATGGACTTGCAATATGTAATGCGATCTCTTCTTGGCTTTTTTTTTGATCGGCTAGTTTTTTTTTGGTATTTTCTTTGTGTTTACTTAATAAATCATCTTTATAGGCTTGTAACTCTTCACTTGTACCATTCATCATTTCTAGTATATTTTCTACACATACTGTGTTGTCTTTGGAATATATGGTCTTGAGATCTCGTGTAGGGTAAAACATTTTTAAAAAATTAATATTATTGATAATGCATAATTATACTTGAAGATCTTAATTGATCAATAACGTATTACATTTATTTCTTATATTGTACTAGTCAAGTTAAGAAACTTTATAGATTGTATGATAAGTTCATTAATGGTTAATGCTAGTGTTGCAAATTTGTGTTTCTTGTGGGCATTTTAATACAGTTATTGGATTATTTCAAAGCAGTTAATATATTAGTGATGATGTGAATAGTGTGGGTTGTTTATTATATTGAAGAATTTATTATGAGAAAAAAATTAACAGTAGGTTTATTAGGTGGATCTTTTAATCCTCCACATTATGGCCATTTATATATTAGTCAAGAAGCTATTAAAAGGTTAGGTATAGATAGAGTATGGTGGTTGGTTGTACCTTGTAATCCTTTGAAATTTGATGGTGGTTATAGTATTGAAGATAGAGTGAGTTTATCGCAACAGTTAGTTTATAGTGATATAAGAGTAAATATTGTGAGAGTTAAAGAATGTTATAGTTACAATGTTGTGAGTAGGCTATGTAAGGAATTTAGCAATGTTAAGTTTGTATGGTTAATGGGAGATGATAATCTTTTTTCTTTTCATTATTGGTATAGGTGGAAAGATTTTTGTAAATTATTGCCAATTGTAGTTTTTGAGCGTGGTAAAAATGTGTGTCAGGCTTTGAATACTCCTTTTGCTACTTATATGAGGAATGTGTATTTTACGAATTGTAAGTTGTTGTTAAATTGCCGATATGGGTGGATGTTTGTTAGATTAAGACCTTGTAATATCTCGTCTTCTCAGATTAGAGGATATGCTTTAAATAAAATATAGTATTTGTGTAAAATTTTATTGATAATATATAATGTATTTTGGTAGTAGATATATGAGAGGTGCTTATGTCAGATGTTGCATTGGGAGTAAATATTGATCATGTTGCAACGTTGCGTAATGCAAGAAATGTTGATTATCCAGATATTGTGGAAGTAGCAAATATAGCAGTAAGCAATGGTGCAGATTTTATCACTGTGCATTTAAGAGAAGATCGTAGGCATATAAAGGATGATGATGTTTTTAGATTGAAAAATAGTTTAAAAGTTCCACTAAACTTAGAAATTGCCCCAACTGATGAGATGTTATCAATAGCAATAAAGGTAAGACCAAAATGTGTCTGTTTAGTTCCTGAAAAAAGACAAGAACTTACAACAGAAGGGGGACTAGATGTAAAACGTGCTTTTTCTTATTTAATATCATTTATTGAAAAACTACATACTTACAACATAGATGTTACACTATTTATTGAACCTGATGTAGACCAAATTGATCAAGCAAAAAAACTATCTGCTGATAACGTAGAGCTACATACTGGAAAATACTGTAACAATACTACACAAAGTGAACTATCTCAAGTAATAAAAGCTGCAGAATACTGCTACCAACGAAACATAGGCTGTCATGCTGGACACGGCTTAAATTATCAAAGTGCTGCTATTATAGCAAAAGTACCATACATATCAGCACTTAACATAGGGCATTTTTTAATTTGTGAATCTGTACTACATGGTATAGGTACATCCGTTCATAAAATGAAAAAGGCCATTGCTAGCGCTCCTAATTAATTATCTAAAAGGTTAATAGCATTTGATAATTTTTTGCTTGATCTAAATCTTACTCTTTTCTTAGGAGCTAGTGTTTCTAACTTCCCAGTTTTAGGGTTATGATATTTTTTTTCTGCACATTGGATAACATGTAGTGTTCCAACATTGTGTAACCTAATTAGATGAGAAGTTTCTAGTGCATTTTGTATACTTAGCATTACTAGGTCATAAGCTTGACTTGATACCTTTTTTGTTAATCCTAACTCTCCCATGAGTGTTCTAACTACCATATCCTTACTCATAATTTTAACTCCTAATTTTACATAACTGAACAAGATTTAGGATATTAGGTTAGTTCATATAGTCAACTAAATTTATTTGTTATTACTTAAAGCATTATTAATTAATCTGCAATTTTAAGTAGATAATAACATTTTTTGTAATTTTTTTTAGTAAAACTATTATGATATTATCATAAATACAAAATTTAGTAAGTATTTGGTAATAACAACACTTTAAATGTTGTGTTTAAATGTTTGTGGTAATTTTTTCCATTTATGTTTTATATAGTATTATTAATACCAATTCTAATATATTAAATTTTCAAGAAAATTAATAGTAGTTTATAGTAAATTAATTATGGTATTGATCAAATTTAGCATTACTGATTTTTTATCTAGTTGAAATTTTTTTGCATAAGATATTAATTGTTGTATTTGAGATACTTTTATTAGCAATTGATTGATGTTAATTTTATTCTTTATATTGTCTATTAGGTGTTTGTAGATACTTAAATTAGTTGTTATACCTAATATTTCTTTTGCTAGATCCAACATAATAGTAAATAGTATATGTTCTACTTTATAAAAGCTGATCTCAGTTGTTATGATGTTTTCTATAGTTATATTATTGTATTGATTGGTAAGTATTGAAATAAGAGCTTTATATAGTTCAATTTCTTGATCAATGTGTTGACCTACCATTCCTGGGGTGCCTGGATAGATATGACTTATTTTTTTATGATCTAAATGGGGAAAGTTATTTTGAATTACTTGTTGTGTTTCTTGTGGATTAAGGTCTGATAATCCTAATGTAAAACATCTTGATCTTACAACTGTTGGAACTTCATGCAAATTGTGGCTAATTAATATGATAATAGAGTTATTAGGTGTTTCTTCGAGAATCTTAAGCATTGCATTAGTGGCATTAATGGTTAGGCTATCAATGCTATCTACTATTACTATTCTATATTTGAGTCTTGCTGTACTTAAATAGAGAAAGTTTTTTATATTTCTAATTTTGTCTATTCCTATTATTTCTTCATTGTCATTAATTGTTAAAAGATCAGGGTTATAATGATTTAAATATGTTGATTGTGTTAGGTATTTAGCAAAACGATATGCAAGTGTTGCTTTCCCAATACCTCTGTTACCATATATTAACCATGATTGTATATGAGTATTATGTATTAGTGTATTTTTTGCTAATGTGTGCCCTATAATTTGATCCATATTTAAAAATTTTGATTAGGTATCTTTAATTTAAGTACAACTAGTATTATGTTGATCAGTATGGCGTAGATATTTTTTTTTGTAAACACTGATTTTATTTTGTTGAATAATAATGGTTTGATTAAAAATCAGAGCAAAAATTGCTATGATTATTGATAAGGAATTAATTTGAATAAGGTTATTTATATAAGTTTTTTAATATATATTGATCAGTATGGTATGAATATTTTTTTATGAACTTTTATGTTTTACTATAAAGTTTATGCGTTAATCTATATACTATGTATTATATCCTGGATTTTCTTTTCTGATACTGCTCCTGTTCTTAATATTTTATATGATGTTAAGTCGATTACTGTTGATTCAATACCATTTACTAAGCTGTCATCTTCTATTATTACTGAAATGTGCTGCTTAATTGTTTCTTGAACTTGATGTGAGGCAGTGACACTAGGTTGTCCAGAAATGTTAACGCTTGTTCCTACAACAGGATTATCGAAATTACTTAATATTTCTAGAGCTATAGGGTGATCTGGTATTCTGATTCCAATAGTGTCATTAAAGAATTGTCTAGGTAGTTTGTTATAATTATGAATTGGTAATACAAAAGTTACAGGTCCAGGAGAAAGTTTTTGTATTATTTTAAAAGTGTGTTCTGTTAAAGTGGAAAATTGTTTAATTTTATCAATATTGCTAAGTAGTAAAGATAAGGGTTTATTGTATGATCTACCTTTTATCTGATATATTTTTTGTACTGCTTCAATGCTGTATGCACTTCCAGCTAGTGCGTAAACAGTTTCAGTGGGAAATAATATTAAGTGTTTATTTTTTAATGCTTGTACTGCTTCTGAGATCATTTTATATATAAGTTAATTGTCAGTATATATAAATAGTACAAATATAATTTTAATGATAGAGCTATGATTAAAATTATAAAGTGATCTTTTTGGTTAACAAGTTTTTTTATTATAGAAATGAGAATAGATTGTGTTTGTATTGGTAGGGGTTATTTATAACTATGGTGATTTTTGGATTAACTGGTGGTATAGGTTCTGGTAAAAGTTTAGTTGCTAGCTATTTTAAAACATTGTTTAAGGCAGTAGTATTTGATGCTGATCAAGTTGTATGTCAGTTATATAATTGTGACAACAGTGTTATAAAGCTTGTTAAGACATATTTTCCAGATTCTGTGGATCACGGGGTTGTTAATAAGAATAGTTTAAGACAGCATTTTTTTGCTTATAGTAATTTATGGGTTGAATTTCAGTCAACATTACATTCGATAATTTTAGAAAAACAGAAAAATTTTATTATGTTTCATAATAGACAATCAACTAAGTATGTAGTACTTGATGTGCCTCTATTGATAGAATCTAATTTTTATAGTTGTTGTAATTTTATTATCCATGTTACAACTAATAGATTATTGCAGATGCAAAGGGTATTATATCGTGGTTTATCTATAAGAGAGTTTGAGTCGATTATAGCTATACAGCTGTCTGAAAATGACAGAAAAAAATTTGCAAATTTTACTATTAGAACTGGGTTAAGTAAAGGTGATGTGTTATTTCAAATTCAAAAGATAATGTTTGATATTAGTCATAGAAGTAAATATCTAAGTTGCTGATGATGTTCAATTAGTGCATGTTTTTTGCATGAACAAAATATAAAATACATAAAAGATGCCTAATCAAAATTTTTAAATATGGGTCAAATTATAGGACACAAATTAGCAAAAAATATACTAATACATAATACTCATATACAATCATGGTTAATATATGGTAACAGATGTTGTAAATTATACTTCTAATAATAATTTATATGCTGATGAGTTTTATGTAGATCAGGAATTTGTAAAATATAACGAGCATAGAAAATCGATAGGTAACGTAATAAAGATATATTGAAAGATAATGAAACTCTAGATAGTTATTGTGTTAATTAGGTTAGATGTTTGTTATAAGAGTAAGTAATGTAGAATATTTATAAGGAATGGATAAATTAATTTAATTATAATGTTGATGCACATCAAGTACTACATACTTAGTTGATTATCTATTATGAAGCATGATAAAATTTTTCTGTTTTTCTAAAGTTATCGAATGTAATATCGACTGAAATTCAACCCATAAATTACTATAAGCAAAAAAATGCTGCCTTAAACTATTCTTATTAATAACCCCATTATCCACAGAATCTGGAAAATATGTCTTAACAAGCTTTATAACATAGTTGCGGTTTGTTACTCTTCAATAGATTTTATTTGATGAGTTAATTTCATTGAGCAGAATTTTGGCCCACACATTGAACAGAAGTGAGCAGACTTTGCATTCTCAGAAGGAAGAGATTCATCGTGTAGTGATTTTGCCGTTTCTGGATCAAGAGATAAGTTAAATTGATCATACCATTTGAAATTGAACCTTGCATAACTTAATGCATAATCACGTATATAAGCAGATGGATTACCTTTTGCTAAGTCTGCTGCATGTGCTGCTATTTTATATGCAATGACTCCATCTTTTACGTCTTGAATGTTAGGTAATCCTAAGTGTTCTTTCGGTGTAACATAACACAACATAGAAGTGCCATACCATCCTATAATTGCTGCGCCGATTGCACTCGTTATGTGGTCGTAACCTGGAGCAATGTCTGTAGTTAATGGTCCTAAAGTATAGAATGGAGCTTCCTTACAGAAGTGAACCTGTTTTTCTACATTTTCTTTTATTAAATGCATAGGAACATGGCCTGGTCCTTCTATCATAACTTGGCAATCGTGCTTCCATGCAATGTCTGTAAGTTCTCCTAGTGTTTTGAGTTCTAAAAATTGTGCTGTATCGTTTGCATCTGCTATGGATCCTGGCCTTAATCCATCTCCTAGAGAGAAAGTAATGTCATAGTGTTTCATAATATCGCATATTTCTTCAAAATTTGTATAAAGAAAGTTCTCTTTATTATGTATAGTACACCAGTGTGCCATAATAGCTCCACCTCTTGATACGATGCCAGTTAGCCTGTTATCTGTGTAGTCAATGTAATTTTTTAATACTCCTGCATGTATGGTAAAATAGTCAACACCTTGTTCTGCTTGTTCTATTAATGTTTTTTTGAAGATATTGAAATCTAGGTCTCCTACTACTCCATTTACTTTGTTTAATGCTTGATATATAGGTACTGTACCTATTGGTACTGGGCTGTTTCTGATAATCCATTCTCTAATATTATGTATATTGTTCCCTGTAGATAAATCCATAACTGTATCAGCACCGTATATAATTGCGTATATCATTTTTTGAAGTTCGTCTTCAATGCTTGAACTAACTACTGAATTACCAATATTAGCATTGATTTTTACTAAGAAATTCTTGCCTATTATCATTGGTTCTGATTCAGGATGATTTACATTTGCTGGAATGATTGCTCTCCCAGATGCTATTTCTTGTCGTACGAATTCTGGAGTAATTTCTGGTGCCATGACAGTTGGTTTATAAGAAAGAATCTTTTGTCTTAGTGCGTTTTCTCGTATTGCTACATATTCCATTTCTGGAGTAATAATATTGTTTCGAGCATAATACATCTGGGTTATAGGTTTATTACTATTTGCTTTTAAGATATTATTACTTTGTAGTGGAAATGCGTATTCAGAATTTGTGTTTACTTCTTGTCTTTTATGATACTCTACGTCTTGTCTATCTACAATCCAATTAAGCCTTATCTTTTCAATACCCTGATTAATGTCAATTTTGATTTTTTGATCAGTATGTGGTCCTCCAGTATCATATGTTAGAATGGATTCACTGTTATCATTAATATGAATTCTACGCATTCCAACTTTTATATTGTTGTATATTGTGCCTGATATGTATTCTTTAGTTGAAGAAGGAAAGAGGGTATTAAAGTCTATTTTCATATTGACCAGAAGATACTATATAAATACATAGTATATTTTGTTTTAATATAATGTCTATATTTGTAAAAATTTAAACTTTAAATCAATCTAATTAGTTGTATATGTTACTAGTATTTATATATTAAATCTTTTTATTTTTGCTCTTTAATAGTACATAAAATGCTCCTTTTCCTCCATGTATGCGATTAGCTTCTCTATAGTATAATATTAAATTTGCTATTTGTACGCTTTGTAGCCACTTGCTAAAATTACTTTTTATACTGTTACTATTATACTTATCAGTACTTCCCCATCCTGTAATGATTAGTAAGAGTTTGTTTGCTGAGTTATAATTTTTAATTATGAAATTCATTAATGTGTTATAAGCAGCATCTAAGGTGTACCCGTGCAGATCAAGGATGGAGTCTATATGGTATTTTCCTTGATCGATTTTCTTCTTAGTATTGTTATTGAGATTTGAACCACTGCTAATATCATGTGTACTATTTGGTTTTGTGTATATTGGTGGTGTATAATGATTAGTATACTTGTTATTTAGTGAAGTATTAAGATTATTATTAATTTTTCTGATTTTTGTATATGGGACCTTATTAGTATAAATTGGAGTGGCCGTTAGGGTAATGGAGGCCCATAGTGATGTATCATCATGTAGAGAGCAATCTGATGTACTTTTATCTAATTTTTTAAACATATAGATAACCAGTTTTTGCGCCTATATAAAGCTAAAAGTTCATAAACAAAATGTAACAAGTATATATACTAGTAATACAAGTAGTAGTGTTCTACTAAGAATTTGTATTGTTTCTGTTTTCTGGGGTAGAAAAAAAATTATCCCTACCTAATGGGTTATCATCCCGACTATTTGAGCTATTTTCCAATCCATCAGAGTTACCAGCTACTGCACTCGCTTGAAAGATATCGACATTGTTTTTTGGTTTATGAGCAATATATGGTTCATCTGAATTGATAAATTTCTCCATATATTTTCGACATCTTTGTACTGACAAATTAAATAAAGAGGATACGTCTAATTGTTTTGCTGCTATTTCTTTTAATGCAATAACAGTATTTTTACCATTTTTGTATTTTATTACTGGACATGCTCCAGAATTTAGATCATGGGCTCTCTGACTTGCTAATATCACTAGCTTAAACTTATTATTAGTACGACCCATACATTCTTCAACTGTAAGACGTGCCATTAACAAACCAAATATGAATGAAAGCTTTATTCTAGCATATGTAGAAAATTATGCAATAGAGCAATCTAAAAATCTCTAATTAATCTTCTTTTTGTATTATTACAAGATTAATAGATTCTAGGGAACTCTCTGCCATATTGTCTTTGTTAATTAATGCAATTTCTGGGTTATTGACAGTGATTGTTATATTCACATCACATTTTAGACGTAACAAAAATATAAGTAAACGTTCTAATGAAAATCCTGCTGTTTTACCATTACTAATCTGAGATATTTTTGGTTGGTCTACGCCCAGTATCCTTGCTGTGGTTACTTGGTTCCAGTGATTCTTATATGTTATATCTTTTATTAACTTGAGTATTTTATACTTAGTGCCGTAATCATTTTGGTTACTTATTGTTGTCATAGTTATGTACCGTAATCTAGTAAGACAAGAATAATCTTTATAAATTAATTTATATATTAAAAATATTATATTATATCGTTTTATAATTTATTAATATGAAATATTTGTTATATGATTTTATTTATATTATTCAATTATATACACATATAGTTAATATTTTTATGATTCTTGCAATAAAAAGAAATAGTTTTTTTGTTATACACCTTCATCTCGCATTTTAATATTTAGCTTTATAAATCAACTTATATGTTAGATATATTATATTAAATCACTTTATAATTTATTGATAATGAAGTATATAATTTGCAAATTTTTATCTATTGATTAATTTATAAATATATAAAACTTATATTTTAATAATATTCATGCTAAAGTAAAGAAATGATTCTGGATCTTTATGGTATGTGTATATTTTGTATTGCTTGAATTATCTGATAATGTACTGTACAACAACTAAGCTGAAATAGTTTTTAATGGAATTTTTATCAACGGTGTACCATGCATTATGATTTCAAAAAAGTAGAACAAGATATACAAGGAAAATGGAATTTTTATACTGATGCAAAACAAGCTCAGTGCTACGTTTTAGAGATGTTTCCTTATCCTTCTGGTAACATACATATGGGTCACTTGAGGAATTATACTATAGGTGATGTTATTGCGAGATATAAACGTGCTTGTGGTATTAATGTCTTTCATCCGATAGGATGGGATGCTTTTGGATTACCAGCAGAAAATGCTGCTTTATCTTATAATATAAATCCACATACTTGGACTGAAAGCAATATTGATAATATGAGATGTCAGTTGAAATCTATAGGATTATCCTATGATTGGGATAAGGAATTAGCTACTTGTGATCCAAGTTATTATAAACATGAACAAGCATTTTTTCTTGATTTTCTAAAGTGTGGTTTAGCTTATCGCAAAGAGTCATTGGTAAATTGGGATCCTGTGGATCAAACTGTGCTTGCTAATGAACAAGTTATAGATGGAAGGGGATGGCGTTCTGGAGCTGTGGTAGAAAAAAGAAAATTATTTCAATGGTTTCTAAAGATTACTGATTTTGCAGAAGAGTTATTGAATGACTTACAAATCTTAGATCAGTGGCCAGAGAAAGTAAAGTTGATGCAAGAAAAATGGATTGGTAAGTCTCAGGGTGTAGTAATAGATTTTGAAATTTTAGGTATTAATAAAACGTTACAAGTTTTTACTACATGTCCCCATACATTGTTTGGAGCAGCATTTATTGCAGTATCTTTTGATCATCCGATTTTACAATATGTTAATGATTCAAAAGTAATTCAATTGATAAATGATTTTGACAGAAAAAATTTAATCAGTGATGTATCTAGTACAATAGAAAAATTTGGAATAGATTCTGGATTAGTTGTAAAACATCCTTTGTTAAATGTAAATTTACCAGTTTATATTGTAAATTTTGTCTTAATGGATTATGCAACGGGGGCAATTTTTGGTTGTCCAGCACATGATCAGCGTGATTTTGAATTTGCAAAGAAATATTCCTTGCCAGTAAAGCAAGTGGTATTTCCTGAAGTTGATGTGAACTTAGATAAAGAAGCTTATGTTGGCTCAGGTATTATGAAACACTCTGATTTTTTAGATGGTATGACTGTAGATGAAGCTAAAAAAGCTATAGTTGCAAAGCTTACATTTTTAGGGGTGTGCAAAGAAATAACATATTATAGAATGCATGATTGGGGGATATCTAGACAACGTTATTGGGGGTGTCCTATACCGATAATATATTGTAAAAAATGTGGTACGGTTCCTGTAGATAAAAAAGATTTACCAGTAACTTTACCTAAAGATGTTGATTTTACAAAATATGGTAATCCTTTAGACAATCATCCTACTTGGAAATATGTAAAATGTCCATCTTGTGGTATGGATGCTGAACGTGAGACTGATACTTTTGACACTTTTTTTGAATCTTCTTGGTATTTTGCAGCATTTTGTGGAACTAGCAATGGAATAAATAAGGATGTGTGTAACATGTTATTACCAGTCAATTATTATGTAGGTGGGGTAGAACATGCAGTATTGCATTTGTTGTATTCTAGATTCTTCTGTCGAGCATTAACTAAGTGTGGATATTTTAATATTAAGGAACCTTTTTCTAATTTGATAACGCAAGGTATGGTTTGTCATTCTACTTATTCGGATGAGCAGGGTAATTACTTATTTCCTGAAGAAGCAAAAAAAATGATGGAAAATGGTCAGCATGTTACTGTTGGTAGAGCTGAGAAGATGAGTAAGTCGAAAAAAAATGTGGTGAATCTTGAATATATTATTGATAAGTACGGAGCAGATACAGCAAGATTATTTATATTGTCAGATACTCCTCCTGAGCGTGATATAGAATGGCTAGATGATGGTATAGAGGGGGCAAGTAGGTATCTTAGTAAATTATGGAGGGTAATAATTTCTTATGATAAGTTTAATTTAAATTTTAACAAAGAAAATATAATAGGAGATGATGTTAAATATAGAAGATCTGTGCATAAAATTTTAAGTGGCATTACAAATGATTTAGATTTTTGCCGTTTAAATTGTGCTGTAGCTAAGTTTAGGGAATTAAGCAATATCATTAGTGAAATGATAAGAACTTCAGTAAATTGTTATGTAGTGAGTGAAGCAATATATATTCTAATTAGAGTAATAGAACCTTTTATTCCACATATAGCTGAAAAATTATGGGAAAATATAGGGGGTAAAGGTATGTTATGGAATCAGGTATGGCCTAAAGCAGATTCAGAGCTACTTGTTGAAAGAAATGTTACAATTGTGGTGC
The DNA here is from genome assembly GCF_000013145.1 of Ehrlichia chaffeensis str. Arkansas. Lineage (NCBI taxonomy): Bacteria > Pseudomonadati > Pseudomonadota > Alphaproteobacteria > Rickettsiales > Anaplasmataceae > Ehrlichia > Ehrlichia chaffeensis. The sequence continues at coordinate 809,467 of NC_007799.1, read as the reverse complement.
AGGTTAATGGTAAATTTGTGAAAGCATTAACAGTTGCTAATGATATTGATGATGATCAACTTAAATCTATGGCTTTGGAAATAGCTAAGAATAGAATAGGTGGCAATGTTGTAAAAGATATATATGTTATTCCAAAACGAGTAATAAATATCGTTGCTGTCAAACCGAGCTAAAAATTTGATAATCTGATGTATAAGTTTTTGTAGATAGCTTTTTCATTTCAAGATTATGAGTAGTAACTAATCTTTTTGGTGGGTTTGTTTAGTATAGTATTTGTTAGTGCGTATAAAAAGTTTCCTTGATCTACAGGACTTTTGTTATTACGGTATAATTTAGAAAGTTTTATGTTTTTGATAAATGTAAGTTTTGATGTATTTATAGTTGAATTTGTGTTAATGACCACAGGCATGTTTGTTAGATTGTTTTTAATTTTAGTAAAAAAAATATGATTAGTGTAAGTATATGATTGTAGATTCACATTGCCATTTAAATTATTTTGATCCAAGTGAAATAAAAGATGTAGTTTTGCGTGCAGAGGAGAATAATGTAAAATTAATGCAAACTGTATGTACTACTATAGCTGAATTTTCTGATTTAGTAAAAGTTGCAGAAAGTTATAAGCAAGTTTACCTTTCAGTAGGTGTGCATCCTACTAATAGTGCAAATGGGGAGTCTGTTTCAGTAGATGAGTTAGTAGATTTAGCTCAACATAGTAAAGTTATTGGATTAGGTGAAACTGGTTTAGATTTTTATAAATGTAGTCAAGTAGGGGAGCAAGAGAAGAATTTTTTATCTCATATTAATGCATCTAGGGAAACAGGATTGCCTGTTATAATTCACTCAAGAAATGCGGACAAAAGAATGATGGAAATTTTGGAATCAGAAATGAAAGAAAGTCCATTTTTAGGACTTATGCATTGTTTTGCATCTTCAAGGGAATTAGCAATCAAAGCGATAGAATTAGGGTTATATATATCTTTTTCGGGAATAGTGACTTTTAAAAGTGCAAAAGTTGTTCAGGAAGTAGCAGGGTTTATACCTAAAGATCGTGTGTTAGTGGAAACGGATTCTCCATTCTTATCTCCTGAACCTTATCGTGGGCAAAGGAATGAGCCAGCTAAGACGAAGTTTGTTGTAGAATATTTAGCTAACTTATGGAATGAAAGCCTTGAGGAAGTTAGTAATTTAACTACAAAGAATTTTTTTAAACTGTTTAAAAAATGTTCTGAACATTTTCATTTATAATATATTATTCTATATATTCAAATAGTATGAACTGTTGTTAATAGTAACGTTGTTATATAGTGACTTTAGGAAAGCTCAGTATTTGTTTAAATGTAGAATATATATATTCTGGTGAACTATAAAAAATGATTAGTTTTATTAGTAATGAAAGTATTAGTATTACACACAGAATAATATGACGATGAGGTAATATATAATATTTATTCAAATTAATAAAGTTGTGTTAAATAGTTAATATTAGTATAATTTGAATGTTTTTTAGGAATATTTATGTTTACTAATCCGATTATTTGTGCATTGGATACTCATGATATCAACCATGCATTACTGTTGACTAAGATGCTTTATGGAAGAGTATCGATGGTAAAGTTGGGACTAGAGTTTTTTACAGCGTATGGGTTATCTGGTGTACAAGCGATAGCTGATTGTGGTGTTCCTATATTTCTTGATTTAAAATTACATGATATTCCTAATACGGTAAGTAAAGCTATATCAGTGATAGCATCTTTAAATGTTGCTATGCTTACTATTCATGTTAGTGGTGGTAGGGAGATGATGATCAGAGCTATGGATAGCATATCTGGTAGTGTAACAAAGTTGGTAGGTGTAACTGTATTAACGAGTATGGATGATTCTGATTTAAAGGAAATTGGTGTTAATGAATCACCTGTTCAGCAAGTTATGCTTTTGTCTAAGTTAGCTAGAGAAGTTGGGTTATATGGTATAGTATGCTCTGCTTTTGAAGCAAAGGAAGTGCGTAATCGATATACAGAAAAGGATTTAAAGCTTATAGTGCCAGGTATAAGATTTGATAGTGACTGTAATGATCAAAAAAGGGTAAAGAGCCCTAAAGATGCAATGTTAGCTGGTGCAAATTATTTAGTAATTGGACGTCCAATTACCATGAGTAGTGATCCTGTGCAAACAGTTGAAGATATTTTATTATCAATATCAAAATGTATATGAGTTGCGAAATTGATAATGTTTTGTATCAAAGGTCATATGTTTTTGTTAAGTTATGAACAGTTAAAAGGTAGATATCATAATTTTTTAGGATAAAATGTTATTGTTTAAATATGTGGAGATGATTTTTTGGAAATATATTAATGTAAATAATATTGATTTTTAGATAGTACATATGAAATAGCATTTTAGCTATATAATGTTATTAATGTTCTATTATTAGGTCGTTAATCTTGTATTATTAGTACTTATTGTTAATGAATAGAGAATACATCTATTATATATGTTAGAAGTATAATAATAGTTGTTGTTATGGGCTTAAAAACTATATTATGTTATACTTGTTTAATTATTAGGGAATAAAAGTGCTATGAAAGTATTATTGACTAATGATGATGGATTTCATGCAAATGGTATTAAAGTTTTAAAAGAGATAGTGATGGCAGCAGGTATTGCATCAGAAATATGGGTAGTTGCTCCATTAAGTAATTGTAGTGGTTGTGGGAGATCTGTAGGTTTAAGACATGCAATAGAGGTGTATAAAGTCAGTGATACTGAATTTATTGTAAACAGTACTCCATCTACTACTATGTTTCTGGGATTAAAAGAAATTGTTGGTGAGAAACCGGATTTAGTTTTATCTGGTATAAATAGTGGAGTTAATATAGGTAATGATGTGACATATTCTGGTACTATAGCAGCAGCGGCGGAAGCAGCTATGATGAGTATTCCATCAATTGCGATCAGTCAGGAATATGATGGTAGAAGTGGTGAAATAAATTGGGAAAATCCACGGAAGTTCTTAAAGGGTATTGTAGATATGCTATTAGGTGCTCCATCTTGGGATAAATCTACTGTAATGAGTGTTAACTTTCCTTTGATATCAGCAAAAGGTATTAAATTTACAAGTCAAGGAAAATACATGCCATATAATAAAATAGAAAAGAAGAAAAATGCTGCTAGTAGTATATCTTATACGATACATAGAACTGCTCCTGATAAGGATAGTAGAGGTGAATCTGATGATAGTATTAGGGCATTAGATGATGGATATGTTACAATTACACCATTAAAATTTGATATGACGGATTTCGATATTCTAGAATCTTTAATGTTACTTAACGAAGGCTGTAATATATGATGTTTGTAATTTTTGCGTATACTGTAAGTTTTGGTTTATTGGTTGGGTTAAGCTGTTTTATCATTTTTAGTTATAGTAAAAGTAAGAGAATTCTAGAGAGTATTGATCGAAGAGATGAAAAGAAAACATAAAAGATTGCTTTTTACTGTTGTAACATTTGCTATATTTGGGATGTCAGTTGTTGTTGTCTTAAATAAGTTACAAAATAATATATCATTTTTTTTTACTCCGACTGAGGTTCTATCAAATGCTATATATAATAATAATCGTGATATTAGAATAGGGGGTATGATAATAAAAGGTAGCGTAGAAAAACATGATGATTTTATTTCTTTTTATATAACAGATTTGGAAAATCATATGAAAATATTATATAAAGGAATATTACCTCCTTTATTCTCAGAAGGTAGTTGGATAGTAGCAAAAGGAAAAATGGTAAGCAGTGAATTTATTGCAGATGAAATTTTAGCTAAGCATGATGAAAATTATAAACCTAGTAAGTATAAAACAAAATAAATTGTCAAAGTTTCTAAAGTTAAATGTTGTGTTTGTGTAATATCAAAAATTTATTGAAATTTGTTATTCATGATAATGTTAATAAACTTGATGGAATAATATAAGTATATTTTTCTGTGTAGAAATAAGTAATTTAGAAGAACAACATAAAAGTTTGTTTAGTGAATTTATGATGTTAAGTTTAATTGTTGTTTCATGTATAAAAAATGTGTGATATTTAGTTATATAATAATAGTTGTTTCATTCATTCTTTAATTCCTTCCATGGAGACAGGAAATCAAACGATCTGAAATCTTGCTGTAAATTTACGTTTTCATAAGCTACTTCTTTTTTTGATATGTCATACCGTACTTCTTTATAGCCAGTTAAAGGAAAATCTTTTAGCATTGGGTGGCCAGAAAATCCATAATCTGTTAGAATTCTGCGTAGATCTGGATTATTGGCAAATATTATTCCATACATATCAAATACTTCTCTTTCAAACCATCCTGCAGCACTGAAAATGTTAGTAATAGATGGAATGCTCTCATTCTCTTGTAAAGGTACTTTACAAGATACTCTTATATTGTTGATTATACTTAATAATGAATAGATTACTTCAAATCTAGCCAATCTTGTTGGATAATCTATTGCAAAAATATCAACTAAAATATGAAATTTACACTTTGTATCAGTACGTAAAAATGAAATATGATTATAGATGTTTTGTACATCTGAATGTAGTTCCAACGTTATATTGTCTTTTATGACACATTCTACATTTATAGATGTATTGATATATGTACTAATATTATCTATTGCATTATTACTATCTGACATCTGTATCCTCTTTTATTTTTTCTTTACTATACATTATTTTTCTGAATTAAGGTATTAACATTAATATTATGTATGTTGAATACTAGTATATCTTGTTTATATAACTTAGGTATTTTTTATTTTTTTAAAGAACCTTTTTATGGCACTATACAGTAAGTATATTAGGCTTGAAGATAAGGATAATGGTATAACTTAATGTTGAAGAGTAAATTTTATTATTACATAATTGTGAAATTGAGGATTTCTTCATAGCTTGTGCATTATTGAGTCTAATACCTATTTCGATATAGTATTTTTCTTACTTAATAACGCAAGTCAAAGTAGTATTGTGTAAATATTATTTTTGATCAAAATTTGACTGGTGCTTACATATGACAGCTATAATGGCATTATGTTAACAATAAATTTTAGTATTGTATTATATGCTAGTCTTGTGTAGATTTTCTTGTAATAGAAGTATTCCCTCTATTGATTTTTTGTTGAAGACAAAATATTCCGTATAATAATGCTTCTGCTGTTGGTGGGCACCCTGGAACATAAATATCTACTGGTACTATGCGGTCACATCCTCTAACTACTGAATATGAATAATGATAATATCCGCCACCATTCGCACAGCTTCCCATTGAAATGACGTAACGTGGCTCTGTCATTTGGTCGTATACTTTACGTAGTGCAGGTGCCATTTTGTTGGTGAGTGTTCCAGCAACGATCATAACATCTGCTTGTCTGGGGCTTGCACGAAACATAACACCATATCTGTCTAGGTCATATCTGCTTGCTGCAGTGTGCATCATTTCTACAGCACAACAAGCTAATCCAAATGTCATAGGCCATAAAGAATTTGATCTTGCCCAATTTGATATGTAGTTGATTAAGTCAGAAAACTGAGTTACCATGAAACCTTGATGGTTGTAACTTTGCCAGAATTGATTATTTAATACAGAATCATTCTTGTTTATCATACTAGTTTACTCCCATTCTAGTGCACCTTTGCTCCACTCATATATAAAACCTACTGTTAATATAGCCAAAAAAACCATCATAGACCAAAAACCATTTATGCCTATGTCTGAAAGACAAATAGACCATGGAAATAAGAATGCTATTTCAAGGTCGAATATAATGAATAATATTGCGACTAAATAAAATCGGATGTCAAAAATTTTTCTTGAATTTCCAAGAGGGGCAAATCCACATTCATATGGGGAAAGTTTCTCTAAATCTGGGCTACGGTTAGCTAAAAGCATTGGTAAGATGCAAAAAAGAAATGAAATAAAGCCTGAAACTGCTAAAAAAATTAGAACAGGAACATATTCGGCAATATTAAACATTTGTATCATATATGTACTTTAGTGAATAGTTAAATACTTACAGAGTTTTAATTTTATGTCAATTTATTAACATATATTACACACCCTTTATCATTAATCATATCATTAATTGAAAGTGAAGTATAATATATAATTGGTATGAAAAGAGTAAAATGGCTATTTTATTGTATGTTTTATATGCGGCATTGGAATAATTGATATTATATAACTGTTTTTTATAATAGTGTACATTGATAAATCTGTAGTGTAATAATAAACATGTTAATGAGATTTGATTAATTTTTAATCTAGAAAAAGATTAAAGAAGTACTCTGTAGAAGAAATTTTTATATCTATTAATAATCTGAATAAATTTACATTATAAATTTTTACATGACTTGTTAGAATTCTATACATGTAAAATACATCTTGTTAGGAACGTCCTATTATTACTAAGGTGTTCCAATGAATGAAAAGTGGATAATTTTTGTTAGAATGCTTTAATAAAATAATATTATGTGATATTAGACTTCTAAGCATGGCATATTATTAAGCGTGAAGCATTATTTTTAATTATATTCAAGAATTCTATAATAATTTGGCATAGTTTTGACTTATATGTATTTTAGTAGGTACTATATATGAAGTTGTAAGTATAAGGTTACTTGGTAATGATAAGGGCCTGTATATTTAGATTATGGTGTATTAAGTGTAGTTATATTTCTCTTAAGTAAACAATATACAAAGTGTAGAATATTGTATTTGTTAATATATTAGAGATATTTGTGTAATTTGTGGTTATAGTTTTAAAAACTTTTGATATTGTAAAGTATACTTTTTTACTTAAGTAAACAGCATGTAATTGGGTTACTGTAGCTGTTTGGTATGTAGGTGTAAGCTAGTTTATTGATGTTTACAAAGTTTTTATGTGTTGTTCAGCTCTACTGTGCTGAATATTAGCTTACATCTACTCTTCTTGGTAAATGATGTGTGTGTATGCGTATGCTAAGTAAAAGTATATTAATTTATAATATGCTTTTTTATGTATAGCTTTATGATTGGGCATTTAAATAAGGCTTTAAGTATTGTCCAGTTATGCTATGAGGGTTTTGAACTATTTCTTCAGGAGTCCCAGTAGCTACTACTTGACCTCCATCATCTCCTCCGTTAGGACCTATATCTATTATGTATTCTGCTGTTTTGATGACATGTAAATTATGTTCTATTACTACTATTGTATTACCTAAATCACGTAATTTATGTAGAACATGTAATAAATTATCTATGTCTGCAAAATGTAATCCTGTAGTTGGTTCATCTAATATATACAATGTTTTTCCTGTTGAACGTTTTGATAGTTCTTTTGATAATTTTATTCTTTGTGCTTCACCTCCTGATAATGTATTCGATGTTTGTCCTATTTTAATATAGCCCATGCCTACGCTGCGTAAGGCATCTAATTTTTCTTTGATTAATGGTAAATGGATAAAAAATTCGTATGCTTGATCAACTGTCATATCTAATATGTCAGCTATAGATTTTCCTTGATGTGTTACTTCCAGAGTCTCTTTGTTATAACGCGATCCTTTGCATTGTTCACACTTGACATATACATCAGGTAAAAAATGCATTTCTATTTTTACTTGCCCATCCCCTTTACATGCTTCACATCTTCCTCCTTTAGAGTTAAATGAAAACCTGCTTATAGTATATCCTCTTTCTTTTGATAAAGGTAATTCAGCAAACCATGACCTTATATGGGTAAATAATCCTGTGTATGTTGCTGAATTTGATAAAGGGGTTCTACCAATAGGGGACTGGTCTATTTTAATTACTTTATCTATATGTTCTAATCCTGATATAGATGTGCATTTACTGTATATACAGTTAATATTATTTAGTTGATCAGTTGCATGTTGATATAGAGTATTGTTTATTAAGCTAGATTTTCCACTTCCAGATACTCCAGTAATGCAAGTAAAGGCATGTAAAGGAATTTTAACATCAATGTTTTGTAAATTGTTTACATGTGCTCCAATGATTTCTATCCATTTGTAAAAAGTTCTATGCTTTTTGAAGTTAGGTATTATTTTTTTGTTACTGAGATATTGGCCAGTTATACTGTTATGATTATCCATTATTTCTTTTGGAGTACCACTTGCAATTACATAACCTCCATTTTGTCCTGCTCCTGGACCTATATCTACTACATAATCTGCATTTGTGATAGTTTCTTCATCATGTTCTACAACTATGACTGTGTTTCCTATATCGCGTAATGTTTTTAATGTATTAATTAATAACGTGTTGTCACGTTGATGTAACCCGATTGAAGGTTCATCTAATACGTAAATTATTCCTGTTAATCCGGATCCAATTTGTGATGCTAGTTTTATTCTTTGACTTTCTCCTCCAGATAATGTTCCTGATTCACGATCGAGTGTTAAATAACCTAATCCAACATTTTTTAAAAATATTAGTCTTTTAATGATTTCGTCTAATATTTTATGTGAAATATGCTTCTGTTGATCATTGAGTCTAGACGGTAGTGCTTTACACCATGATATTGCGTCTATAACGGATAACCTTGTCAATTCTCCGATATGTTTATTGTCAATTTTTACTGATAGTGCTTCCTGCCTTAGTCGAAATCCTTGGCATTCATTACATATGTTTATAGATGAATATTGTTCAGCTAATTTTTCGATAACTATGTCTTCTTTGTTATTTAAGATATTTATAATGCCTTCAAATGGTTTGTTTCTAGAATATTTATATCCTTCGTGTTGATAATGTGTAGGTATTTGTACTTCTTTGCTGCCAAATAAAATTATATCTTTTATATTATCATCTAATTTTTTCCATGGTGTTGTTAAATCAAAACTATAATGTTTTGCTAAGGACAAAATAATATTTGAGTAATGATAGCTAAATTGCGAATTAATTTTGTAATTAATGGTTTTTATATCAATTGGGCCTATAGGATGTATAGCTCCTTCTGAAATTGATAAATTATCATTTTTTATGACTAGATTTTTGTCAACGCTATATTTTTTTCCTATTCCACTACAAATTTTGCATGATCCATATGATGTATTGAATGAAAATAATCTTGGTTCTACTTCTTCTATGCTAAATTCTGTTTCAGGACATGCAAAATTTTCTGAAAAAACCAGTACCTGATTCTTGTAATACGTGTCACTTTTGTATTCTTGTGGTAAATCAAGTATTTCTATGTGAGTTATACCATTACCTATTTTTAACGCAGTTTTTATGTTTTCAGTTATATTGTCAATAGAATTTTCTAGAACTGATATCTGATTTATGATTACATGAATATCATGCTTTTTATTTCTATCTAGTTGTGGAATATTGTTAATATCATAAGTAATACCATCAATTTTTAATAGTTTGTAGTGCTGTTTTTTGATTTCATATATTTCTTTATTATGTTCTCCTCGTTTCCCTCTTATTAGTATACCTAAAATTGAAATTTTTGTTCCTATTGGTAATTTCAAGATAGTTTCTACTATTTGAGAAAGTGATTGTTTTGTTATAGGTAATCCAGTTATTGGGGAATATGGTGTTCCTATCTTGGAATACATGATTCTTAAATAATCATAAATTCCTGTAGTAGTTGATACAGTAGATCTTGAATTTTTCGATAAAAGCTTTTGACTGATTGCAATAGTTGGAGAAAGACCTGTGATTGATTCTACTTCTGGTCTTGTACATGAATCTAAAAACTGACGAGCATAGGATGATAGACTTTCTACATATCTGCGCTGCCCTTCTGCATATATTGTATCAAATGCGAGACTGGATTTTCCAGATCCACTAACTCCAGTTATTACAATTAACTTATTTTTTGGAAGATCTATATTTATGTTGTGAAGATTATGTTCTTTAGCATTACGTATACTAATCAAATCAGTCATATTTAGTTTACCACATTAATTAGTGAGTAACAGAGTAGGACTATTAATGATATATGAAGATTAACAATTTTCCAGTTAATTTTGGTAATTCAATAATAATATATGTTTGTAATCTTAAGTGTGTGTTTTTATTGTATTGTGATTACACTCAATACTAGGGGAAATATGATCTGATAATTGTGGAAATAGTTTTTATTCATTATTATGTAGATATGAGGTTATAAACTATGTTCTTTCTAGTTGTTCTCATGAATTTATGTACTATTAAAAATAGCAGAGGATTCAGTTTGTTCGATATGAAAATTTATACCTTTATTTAGGACAGGACGTGCTGTAAATTTTACTTGATTTAATATTGCATTAATAAAATTAACGTCTGTTCTTTCTAATATATGACTCGCTATATTAACGTATTCGTTTATAATGATTACTGCATCTGTATCGGAACATATTAATTCACAAACTGCGGTTTTAATAATAGAAAGGCTAATTAAGTTTATGCGGTCTATTGACCATTTCTCATTTAAAAATGTTGCAATTGTTGAATTGATTGTATTGAAGGTTAACAGCATTGTGTTCATAATTTTAAGTAGTAGCTGATTGTCAATCTGTATTAAATCTAATACTTCCTTCATTTCATATAGATAATCAATTAAGTTATCGATGTCATTTATAGTATAGTTATTAAATATCATAGAATAGGTTCCTTGTATAGCGAGGAACCTAGTTGTTGTTTTTTTTGAATGCCACAAATGTGTGTGGCATATATTATCTTTCATAATTTTAACTTAAAAATTTGTTATGTAATTCAATCATCGTTAAAGCTGCTTTGGCAGCATTTCCACCAACATTTCTTTTATTGATATCTGCTCTTGCCATTGCTATTTCTAAACTTCCAGCTGTAATTACTCCAAAACCCATAGGAACAGCATGGTGAGTTGCAATTTCACTTAGAGCTGTTGTTACCCCCTTACATACATAATAATAATGATCTGTTTGTCCTTTAATAACACAACCTAAAGCAATGTATCCATCATAGTGATGTCTGTCACTCATTATTGCAAACACTATAGCCGCGGGTATTTCAAAAGATCCTGGAACGTATACTATATCATATTTTACAGGTTTAGAATATTTTTTTAATTGATCTACTGCACCATTTAATAAAAGATCTGCTACATCAGAATAAAATTGTGATACTACTATTAGTATATTGATATGATCATTTGACATAATTAATCCTCCTGTTGCACGGTTTTGTAAAAATTGAATTTTTTAGTTACATAATGCTTTATTATTAATTGTTGCACTATTGTAATCGAATTGCTACATATCCAGTAGATAATTAATCCTGCAGGAAATGATGAAAAGATAAATATGAAAATATAAGGTAAAAATTTCATAAAGTTTGCTTGAGTTTTGTCTTGATTTAAACTGCTATGATTGTTTAACTTTTGTTGAATTATCATAGTAATACCTAATATAACTGGTAAGATACCAATGCAGATAGGTGGATTAAACTTTAATAATCCAAATATTGTTAATATGTTTGCAGTATCAAAACTTGATAAATCTTTTATCCATAAATAAAATGGTGCATGTCTCATTTCAATTGTGACAAATAACACTTTGTATAACGCAAAGAATACAGGTATTTGTATTAATACTGGGACAAATCCAGACATAGGATTGACATTATTCTTTTTAAAAATAGCTGATATTTCTTTACTCATTTTATCGTTATCGTTTTTGTATAACTCTTTTATTCTTACAATATCTGGTTGTAAATGCCTTAGTTTTAGCATTGAGACATATGATTTATGTGACAAGGGAAACATTATTAATTTTATTACTATTGTTAGTAATAGTATTGCTAACCCAAAGTTCCCTATAACATTATTGAAATATTCTAATAAAAGGAATACAGGTTTAGTAATAAAATATAAAACTCCAAAATCTACAGCTTTATCGAATAAAGAAATATTTAAATTATCTTTATATGTATCTAATAGCTTTAATTCTTTAGCTCCAGCAAATAAATAATTTATGCTAGTTACTGTGTTATTAGGGTGTGCAATATAGTTATCATGGCTAAAATCTACTTGGAAACGATCTTTACTATTATGTTTAGCATGTTTTACATGGAAATTTAGATTACTTTTTTGTGAAACGTTTGGTATTAATGCTGTGAACCAATACTTGTCACCGATACCAATCCATTGATTTTGATTGTCATTTATATCTTGTTGCTGGATTTTTATGTTTTTCTCTTTAGTGATGGCTTTATATGTCCATTCTTTTAGTGTGTTCCCAAAACTCCCTACAGCTCCTTCATGTGATATCCAATAAGATTTTTCTGCAGTATGTTTAGATCTATTTATTCTTCCATAGGGAATTAAATTTATTATAGAATCAGTATTATTTGTGACCATTTGTTCTATTTTGAACATGTAGTCATTGTCTAAGGTGATTTTTATTTTGAATACAACACCTTGTTTATTATCCCACGTTAAAGTTATAGGATTATTTGGAGATAAAGTTGATTGATCTGAATTCCAAATTGAAGAATGAGTAGGTACAGTGATTTTATGTTGGGGATCTATCCACCCAAACTCAATAAAATATACATTCTCTGTTTCCTCTGGAGATAATAATACTATTCCTTCAGAATTTTTATCTGGTGTGACATGATAGTTTTTGAATATTAAATCATCAAACTGTGCTCCTTTTAATGATATTGATCCATTCATTTTTTCATTGGATAATTTGATCCTTATGTTGGTATTGCTTTCTATCACTTCAGATCGTGTCTTGTGTATAAAATTATCATCAATTTCTGGAATCATAGCGTCAGAACTTGTATTATCTTCTATAGCATGTTGTGTAGTGAAAAATTTATCATATATAAACCTCCACCCCATCATGATCAATACAGATAAAATAACAGCCAATATTAAATTACGAACTTCTACCATATTGCTTAATGAGCACATTAATGAAATTTAGTGTAGCATATAGCTTTTTTTAAATCAATAAGGCAATATAAATTATCAAATTAACTAATATGGGTATAAATACATACCATGTAAATTTTATTAGTAGTTGATATGTCAAGATAGTTCAAAGATATATTTATTTTAGATGATGACTTGCATAAAAATAGTAGATAATCAATATATTAATAATTATACTTAATCTGTGTTTTGAAAATTGTGTATTGATTGTGATGGTTTTTTAGTAACATATATAAAAGCTAGAATTGCTAGTTTTTTTGATATGAAATATGAACTTTATTGTGTGAGAAACTCAATTTGTTATTTTAATGGTTGTTATAATAGATGTTCGTAATACAATTAGTTTTTGCATAAATATTTCTTAAGTTCTTGATTTATAGTACCACTTAATAAGATAATTGTCAGTCCATTAGGTATTGTGAGAAATATAAAGAGCAGGTCTCCTAATTGAGATATAGGAACTATGTTTTTGGATAATCCACTAATTAGAATGATACACATTATTAATGTCCGACATAATACAACATGACATGAATTTCCAAATATATGTTTCCAAGATATTTCACAGTAATAAGAGTATGTGATAATTGATGAAAATGCGAAGGAGAATATGATAAAAGGGAGTATAATATATTCACAAATTGGACAAATGTTGGAAAATATATTGTTAATTATTATTACATGATTACTACTGTTTATAGTGCTATAGGATCCAGTTAGTATAACAACTATTCCCGTGATAAATGATACAAGTACAGTGTCAATAAATGGTTCAAGCATTGCAATGCATCCTACTCTTGCAGGTTCAGTATCATTTGTTGAGGCATGTATGATAGGAGAAGTACCAATTCCAGCTTCATTTGCGAAAACTGATCTTCTAACCCCTGCAACAAAAGATCCTATTGCTCCTCCAGTAACACTATTTCCTTCTATTATACCGTGTAGCATTGTGCTTAGCGTAGAAAGTAGTTGATCTGAATGACTAATAATAACAGCTGTACATACGACTATATATAATATAACCATTATGGGAGATAATTTTGTCATAATATTTGCAATACGTGTTATTCCTCCCATTATTACTAATCCACTTAATAGTGTTAGTGTTATAACAATAGTACTGCTGTTTATTTTGTGGAAGGTGTTGCTTAATAATACAGTAGCTTGATTTGATTGAAATGATATTCCTCCAAAAGACATAGCTATTATCATTATGACAGCATATATGTATGCGATGATTTTTCCTGTTTTAACTAATCCTAATTCAGCTAATCCACATTTGATATATTGAAAAGGTCCTCCTATATTTTTTTTCTTTTCTAACAAGTAATATTTGAATCCTAATGTTACTTCAGCAAATTTTACTGACATACCTAAAATACCTATTATTATCATCCACAATACTGCTCCTGGACCTCCTGTAGAAATTGCTATAATTACTCCTGAAATTGTTCCTAATCCTATAGTTCCAGATATTGCTGTAGTAAATGCTTGGATATTAGAAATAGTATTACTGTTTTTTTTGTTATATGGCTTAATTAGAACATATAAAGCGTGTTTAAAAAGTCTTATATTGATAAATTTAAATTTTAGTGTGCAGAATGTTCCTAAACATATTACCCATAAAATAATTAGTGGAATTCTGAATATTGTGAGAGAAAAAATAGACTCTAATACTCCAGAAATGTGTGGAAAAAAATCTGCAAATTCAAGGATTGTCATTGTTAATTGTGTACTAGATTATTTTACCTTTAGTTTTGCACATAATGTATATGTATACCATGCTACTTATAGGAATTGATAATATATACATCATTCCAACAACTGGAAATGTAATCCATGGTTTTGTTATTGCAAATACAATGAATATGCCAAACAGTAGAATAAATATATAAGATAGATTTTTTGGTATATAAATATGTTTTGCAGAAAATGTAGGAATGTTGCTAACTAATAAAAATGCAATAACGGCAAAGTATATTGCTACATTATTTTGATCAGATAAATTTGTAACTAACCAATGATTATCATGGTAGTAAAAGGTCAACATTATTGGAATTAATGACAGTACTGCTCCTAATGGAGCAGGTACTCCTACGAAGAAAAATTTGTGCCAATCTAATTTTTTTTCTTCATATAAGGACACATTGAATCTTGCAAGTCTGATTGACATGCAAATGACGAACATCATTACTAGCATCCATCCTATGACTTTTATTTGCTTAAGAGACCAAAAATACAATAAAAATGCTGGAGCAACTCCAAAATTTAAAAAATCTGCAAAAGAATCAAGCTGAGCACCGAAGCCGCTTGTAGAATTGAGAAATCTAGCAATTCTACCATCCATTCCATCTATGAGTGCTGCTATAATGATGAACATTACAGCAGATTCCCATTTACCAATAAAAGTAAATTTTATAGAAGTCAGGCCAGCACATAAACCTAATAGGGTTACTATATTAGGAAATAACCTAGTAATAGGAAAAAATTTGCTACTCTGCTCCTCTTTCATATTATTATATAGACTTAACTGTTAATTGTTTAGGAGCGTCTTGTAAATATGCTAAAATAGTTTCTCCACCTATTACTGTTTGTCCCTTAAACACTGATATGTGAGTATTTAATGGTAGATATAAATTAACTCGACTACCAAACCTAATAATACCAAATCTTTCTCCAGAATTAACTTGTTGACCTTCAGAAACGTTGCATACTATGCGTCGTGCTATTAATCCTGCGATTTGATCTACAATAATTGAACGGTTGTCAATTTTGGATTCAATAATTAATCTTTGTCTCTCGTTTAATTCGCTTGATTTATTTAGTGAAGCTGATATGAACCTCCCTGGTATGTACTCTGTAGCCTTAATAGTTCCAGAAACAGGAATTCTATTGACATGAACGTTCAACACATTTAGAAAAATACTAATGCATACTACTTGTGTAGAATCATCTATAGGAGAGTTCACTTCTTTAATATCTAATATTAACCCATCAGCTGGACTAGTAATGAGATCATCTCCTTCTGGCACCATACGTATAGGATCACGGAAAAAATATATACATAGCAATGATATGACTAAACAAATTATTCCTAAGCTACAAGAAATAGCAAATCCAATGCAAGACGCAAGAAATGATATCATTATAAATATATATCCCTCTTTATGGATATTATGAATAAAATTATAAAGCATTACTCAACCCCAGACTTTTTGAAGGATTATAAACTTTGCAGTATTTTATGCAATTAATATTTGATAAATTTATATAATTTGGGAAATATTGTTGCAATTTTGAATTTTTACATAATTTTGTTGGTATGTGTTATTTTCAGCTAAAGATGTAAGTTCCAATTTTTATGATTGAATTTGCTAAATTAGGTTACTGGCATTTTTATGTTTAATGTTTATGAAAATATAGGATTTCTTATGGTCATTACTTAGTAGTTTTTGCAATATGAAATAAAAAGTTTGTAGTTTATAGGATTAATGTAATTAAAAATCGAATGTTATGTAAGTTTATAGGGAAAATATTATGTGCCTACTTTTAATGTTCAAATAATATCTCAGTTTTTTAGTACATCTGATTAAGTTTAGTAAGGTGTGGAATTTGTAGGACTTAAGTTATTGTGTAAACTTAAGGGTATTGATACTTAACTTGTATTTGTACGAATTATGTTTTTGAGGGTAACTTATGTGTGCAGTAATCTATCCAGTGTTTAGTACATTTTTCTTGTAAGCTATTTTGTTTAAGTCTTTCGTTTAAGAAATTGAAATCTACATAATTTGCATACTGATCTTGATTATTGCAACTATATACAAAATTTTCTTGCTTTGTTATAGGATCAATGTGTTTTTGTAGGCATTGAGCGCATATTTCTTTCATCATGCATTGCATGGGAGAATTAATAGAAGCTATAACTTTGATCTCTTTTTTAAAAAAAGTGCGCAATTGATTAAATATAGCATGTGATACTGCATCCATCATATGGCTTGAACCAATGATAAGAATTCTATCTATAGAATATAGAGGTATGTCAACGTCTTGTGATAGGTGATTGTTATATTGAATTATGGCATCAATTATATTACCACGATAAGATTTGTCTTGGGTTCTTTTTGGTTCAATCCTTTTTTCATCGCAACACCATACTACAGTACTTGATGACTCTTCTATGGATGATGGTTCAAATACATCTTCTAATTTTTTATATCCTGCGAAATATAGAACTTTACAATTATTTGATAATAATGCTTTACCTATTGAGAATAGGACAGCATTTCCTACTCCTCCACCTATTAAAATTATGTTTTGATTATGGGGAATTTCTGTTGGAGCTCCAGTAGGGCCCATAAAAATAATAGGTTCGTTTTTTTTAAGGTAATTACATAGATGACTAGATCCTCCTGTGTTAAGTACTATAGTTGAGATTAATCCTTTATTTTTATCTACAGAAACTCCTGTTAATGCTAAGCTTTCTATTGCGAATTGTGTATTTTCTATGTTCAAACTATTACACTCAAAGTTTTGTAATCTGTAAAACTGTCCAGGTTTGAAGTTAGCTGCTGCAAGAGGGGCTGATATGGTAAGTTTGGTGATAGTTTTTGTAATGTGTTTTATGTCTACTATATGTGCTATTAATTTATGATTTAATTTTGTTAGTGATAGGTTATCTTTTATTGGTAAGCATTGTTTTAATGCTTGGGTTATGATTGGATACCCATTTTTAGCGCTTGCCATTGCTTTGACTACGCTGCCTCTATATGGTAGATGTAGATCTCCAAAAATACTAATTTTTTTATCAGGTGATATGAATATACTATCTTTTTTTGTAGGTTTTGGGGATGTAGTGATTTCTATATTGTTACCTTGTAAGTCAAAGGTATGAGTAAAATCTTGACCTAGTACCCGAAATTGTTGGTTTTCTTTTATACTAACTAAGTTTGGTTTAGTTCCTGCTGCTATTATAATAGTTTTTGTAAAAAGCGTTTTTTTGTTATTATATTGATCAATCAATGTGATATTACTTACATGATTGTATTGATCAATATTTATTTCATATGGTTGTAAATTTTCAATGAAATATATTCCTTCTGCTAGTGCGTTGTTTATTTCATCGCTGTTTAATTTGTAGCTTGGTGCATCTGATAACTTATTTCTATAAACAATAGTAACTCCTCCCCATAGTTGTAGTAGCTCTATAATTTTTGCTTCTCTATTTTCTGTTTTTGCTAATATTTTTTCTTCTCTGATTTGAATTGCATGATTTAAAAATTCATTTGCAATAAGTTTTTCTTCTTCTGTCCAGTTTTTTTCTATATATGATTTTCCATAAATTTGTATTAATGTTTCATATCTTGTGAGGAATTTTTCTACTTGTAATGGATAATATGCAAGAGCTTCTGTTGCTGTATCTATTGCTGTTAATCCTCCGCCTATTATAATAATTGGTAGTCTAATTTGTAAGTTTGCAATTGAATTTGTTCTTGCAGCGCCGGTTAGTTGTAATGACATTAAAAAATCTGATGCCATACGTACCCCTCGTACTAAAGAATTATGTACGTTAATCATATTTGGACTACCAGATCCTGTTGCAATGGCAATATGATGAAATCCCATTTCAAAGGCATTTTCTATTGTCAATGTGCTACCAAATCTTATTCCTCCATACATTGCAAAATTTTTTCTTCGTTCTAGTATTAACCTTGCTATTTTTAAATAATTTTTATCCCATCTTGCAGTAATTCCATATTCAGATACTCCTCCAAATCCATGAGGTATGCGTTCACTTAAGTTTTCGTATAATTCTGTTTCTACATTTTTAATTAATTTGAATTCTGTTTTTTCACCAAATTGAGTAACTCCAGAAATATGTTGTGGTAAAGGTTCAATTTTTAATCCATCTATTGCAACAACAGTATGTCCATCATTTAAAAGGTGATGTGATAGATTAATTCCTGCTGGTCCTAATCCTATAACAAGCACATTTTTGTTTGTACTAATTTGGGGTAGATGTCGTTCAAAGTTTATAGGATTCCACCGCGTGAGTAATGAATATATTTCAAATCCATAACTTAAAGCAAGTACATTATTTACAATTTGAGTTTCAACCATTGGAATATTAACAGGATCTTGTTTTTGGTAAATGCATGATTTAGTACAGTCGTTGCAAATGTGGTATCCTGTTAAAACACATAGTGGATTATCAATCATAGCAATTGCTAATGCTGCTATAGTGTACCCTTGAGATTTTACTAGATTCATTTCTGATATTTTTTCTTCTAAAGGACAACCATGCAATTCTGTTGATAATATTGATTTTTTAAATGTATTGTTGTTTTCTAGTAATCCTTTTGAGCAACTGTCTTTATTTTGTTTGTGGCAAAAAATGCAGTAGTGACAATTATTTAAAGCTTGATATAAAGTAGGTTGTGTATGGGTAAGATTAAAGCCATCTCTGCGTTTGATGTGTTCTGACATCATGGCAGTTGTATCATTATTGATAGTTGTTGTTGTTGTATGGACTAGGTTTGAAAAATCTATTTTATTTGGTATGTTGAATAAGATACTATTTGATTTCGAATGTACCATGTATGCAGCATATTTAGCTGTAATGTCTAAGTTTTCTGAATACTTTTCTTGATCTTCAAACCATAGTAATACTTGTTGAGCAAATTTTTTCTCTTGAATAGGTAATTGAAATAGCTGACTGATTTGTTGTATTGTTTCTGATATATTTAAGCTGTTGATGTCTGGGTATTTTTTAAGAGCATAGCGTTGTATAAATAGTCTTTTACATTTATATATTTCTGAGAACTCTTTATGTTTATTACGTTGTATTATTATTTCGTCCTCAATCTTAAATAATTGTGTTATGAAATGCTCAAGTATATATGAAAGTTCTATAATATATGGTGTATTGTCAGCTTTAGTATTATTCTGGCGTTCTTTAATTAATATTTCATATAGATCTTGATTATTAGACTGTAGGTATGATAAGAATAGGTTATCTAATTTGACTAAGCCTTCTCTAGTATATAGATTCTGTACAGTGAGTTCGAAATCTAACATATTTTTTGTAAAGATTGTAACATACTAACTGAAATATGAAAATTGTATATTTGAATATTGAAGGTTGTAATTATCAATTTTACTTTTTAAACGTTAAAATTTATGACTGATGAGTTATGTTGATATATAAATAATACACCACTAATTTGCTCATTATAAGTAATAAAATTGTTAATATCAATATAAGAATAGTGACTTATTAGTTAAGGTTATATTTATTCTTAAATCTTACCTAAGTTTGTTGTTATTTATATAGTGGTTATGTTGTGTTGATCATTGGTAGGTTAATATAAAATAAGACCTTTATAAAAGTGGTGAATCATGAAATTTACTTGTGATTAAAGTTGCTATGGATGTTTATTTTTCTTGAATTACTTATGCTTTAGGAATAGAATTTCAGAGTTATAATTTTTTGTTTATAAGGAATGGCAGAAAGAGGTAGTGATATTAGGCCTGGGCATGTATTAGAACATAATAATGCTTTGTATTTAGTTGTAAAAGTTATGCATACTCAGCCAGGTAAAGGTGGTGCCTATATACAAGCTGAAATGAAGAATTTAAAAACTGGTGCTAAACAATATGAAAGGTTTCGTGCAGATGGAGATATAAAACGAGCTATTGTTGATGAATCTGATTATCAATATATCTATGGTGATGGGTCAATGATTACTATCATGCACCTTAAAACTTATGAGCAGCTTACAATTAGCAAAGATATATTGGGTGATAAAAGTATATACTTGCAAGATAATATTATTATTACTTTAGTATTCTACAATGGAGAAATAATATCTGCTAAAGTACCAGATTATGTAACTCTTCAAGTGGTTGAAACCGAGGCTGTCATTAAAGGACAGACAGTTTCTTCATCTGCTTATAAAGTAGCAATGTTAGAAAATAATCAACGTATTAGTGTTCCTACTTTTATTAAACCTGGGGATAGAATAGTTGTTTATACTCCAGATGATAGCTATTATGAGCGAGCAAAGGGATAAATATATTTAGCATTTGTGTTTTATAGAAGAATATGTTGCAGCATATGCTGAGGTGGTATCTCTTGTGTGTTGATGTCTAAGGAAATGTTAGAAATAAAAATGTGCGTGGGTAATTATTAAGTCTATTATATGTTGAGTAACTAATTGATATTATAAAACCGTATTTAAAGTAAGAGGTTGTGGATGTCTGTAATTTTTTCTTCTGTTACTAATATTATGTTAAAGTCAGCGAGACAATCATCTAGGGCTTTAATCAGAGATTTTAGTGAAATTAGGTATATGCAATCTTCTTATACCACTGCAAGTAATTTTACTAGATCTGCTTATTTGAGATCAAAAAAAATTATTACTGATGGACTGTATAATTACCGACAAGACTATGGGATTATATTTGATGATACTAGAGATGCATCTGATGTTGGAGAAAATTTTTGGTTTGTTAACCCAATAGATAGTAGAACTAATTTTATAAATTATTTACCTTATTTTGCTACACTAATTGCTTTTTTTCGTCAAGGAGAGCCCGTTGCTGCTGTAATTGATGCTCCAATACTAAAAGAGACTTTTTATGTAGAAAAAGGAGTAGGTGCTTTTTCAGAAAATGTGCAATCTCGTTATATCAAGATGCATGTAGGTAATAAACAAAGTATAAGTAGGGCTGTAATTGATTTTGTTATTACGCATCTTAATGTTGGTATGATTGATAAACAACTTAATTCCCAAGCTGTTATAATACGTGCTATGGGATCCATGACTTTAGGTTTTTCTTATTTATGTTCAGCATCTTATGATGCGTTAATTTATTCTAATCTTAATAAATATCAAGCTGCTGTTGGAAAATTGTTTATTGAAGAAAGTAAAGGTAAGGTTGTATGTGATAATGATTTATTTATAGCTAGTAATTTTACCTTATGTGATTATTTAAGAACGAAATTTAATAATGATAAATAATATTGCAATATCTTGTTTTGTTTTTCTTATGTAATAGTTTTAAATTGTGATAGAAATTTTGTTTATGATCTATTTGTAAAATTGGATGCTTGCTTTAGTAGTTAGTATATCATGTGATTTTTTTGTAAAGAATTTACTTTATATAGAATAGTATATTAATAGAAACTGAAGAATGTTTTGTTTAAATCTGTGTTTAGCTTTAGTGTAGGTTAGGTTTTAAAGAGTTGGTGATGCTATTTAAAAGATTAGATCACCATGGGTAATAGTAGACGTAATGGAAATTAGTAGGTAATGTGCAGCAATATATATTTAGTTTACGTGTAGATTTAGAGTTTTTTGAAAGTTAGTGATTCTTTGTATGTTGTTTTAAAAGTTTGGATAGTGATGAGTAAGTATTATATCGTAGAGGAAGATGATCATAATATAAGGATAGATAAGTTTATTAGAAGGATATTAAAAATTCCCCAGTCTTTAGTTGAGAAATTTTTACGTAAAGGTGTAGTGCTACTTGATAATACAAAAGTGAAGTCTGATGTAAGAATTAAAGCTGGAAATGTAATTTGTGTAAGATATGATAGAGTCATTTATGAAAGGAAACAAATTAGAAAAATTTGTAAAGCTGATAGTGATTTTCTAGTTCATTTGATCCGTAATAGTGTTGTATATGAAGATGATGACGTGTTGATTATTAATAAACCTGCAGGCATTTCTGTTCAAGGTGGTACTAAAGTTAAGATTAGTATTAGTGATATTGTTGATAAAATTAGAGATGGAGAATCTATGAAAATTGTTCATAGATTAGACAAAGATACTAGTGGTATTTTGATGTTAGCGCGTAATGCAAGAATATCCAGATTAATTATGCATGAGTTTAAAAATAGAAGGGTAGAAAAGAAATATCTGGCATTAACCCAAGGGATTCCAAAGAATGATATTGGACAGATTAATCATTCTATTATTAAAAACAAACGTAGTCTTTCTTTAGATAAAGTTAATGATTCATATTTACAAGAAGCTGTTACTTCGTTTTCTGTATTGAAGAAATTGCCTTATGGTATTGGATTACTTGAATTGAAACCTATTACTGGAAGAAAACATCAAATTAGAATACACCTTTCACATATTGGATGTTCTATTATTGGGGATAAGAAATACGGAAAATTTTGTGAACATGTATTAAATGATAACTTACAATTACATGCATATTTTTTATCGATTAACATAGGAGAAAAAAAAATAGACTTTACTGTTCCTGTTCCATCTTATATGAAAGATGCAATTATGCAGTTAGAGAAATTGTTATAAATTGTATATTAATGTAACTTACGTTACTCATAAAGATGTATAGACTTAATGTTGAAAATCTACAGCTTTACTGTATATTATTACTTCATTAACACCAAATTTAGATGTAAGGTTTGTACTACTGTTGTTATATATGTTAGGTAAAGTACTATATTACTGCTTAAATATACTTTATTGCTATAGAGTGTGAAGTAGTTTATTGATAAATATAGATATTCTAAAATATATATGTTTACTAAGCTACAAGTAAAGCTTAAAGTTGGGGGGAGTCTAATTAATTAAAAGCAAATATGTAAAAGTCATATAAAGTTTTCTGGTTGTAATTATACGATGTTATGAATGCATTGTATATTTTAAAATCTTATGTTTTTTTACATTGAAGTATTTATAATCTTAATATGTGATATGTGATATGTGATATGTGATATGTGATATGTGATATGTGATATGTGATATGTGATATGTGATATGTGATATGTGATATGTGATATGTGATATGTGTAGGTACTTTGTAAATCAAATATGATTTACAAAGTACAAGTACTATAAACAACGTTTTGTCTATGATAGATATGTGACAACTTTGTTTCTTCCTGTATTTTTTGCTTCATATAGGCACTTATCAGCCCTGTCTACTAGTTGTTTTATATTATTAATGTCAGACTGTTGTACTTCAACTACACCAATACTGACGGTTTTGTTTATATCACCTATACTTGTTTTAAAAGGAGTTTCTTCTATTACAGAAAGAATTCTTGTAGCTATTTGTTCTGCTGTAGTAATTGTTGTATCTGGTAATATTACAACAAATTCTTCTCCACCAAATCTTGCTAATAGGTCTGTAATGCGTATATTGTCTGATACACGTTTTTTAAACTGTTGCAATAGCTCATCTCCAACAGTATGTCCAAATGTATCATTGACTTCTTTAAAATGGTCAATATCTAATATCATTAAAGATAGATTTTTATCTTTTTGTAGTGATTCATTTACTATGTTATGAAAATGCATATCAAAGTATCGTCTGTTATAGCACCCTGTGAGAGGATCAGTTATAGCCATTGCCATGCTGTTATCTACATTGATTCTTAAAGCATCTTGATATCTCTTCCTTTTTACCTGTACGTTTACCCTTGCAATAAGCTCGTTACTGTCTATAGGGTTTGTAATGTAGTCGTGGATTCCTATGTCAAAAGCTTTACTTAATAATTTTGGATCCTCATTTTCATCAAGTAATACTAGAATAGGAGTATAGCGTGTTTCTATTTTGTTACGTAGTTGTGAGCACAACCTCAATCCATCTCCAGAAAATTCTAGATCAATAATGATTAAGTCATAGTTTTGTGTATTACTTAGGGTTAATGCTTGATCTATATTATGTGAAACTACAGTTTGTTGGAAAGACTTTTGTAAAACGTTATTTATATGCTCAGATCTTATCATATCTTCATCAACAATTAAGATGCTAGCATCGTCAATTTTATTTGCATAGTCCATCATATTATTGTGTAATAAACTCATATCTGCATTTGTTTTTCCTCTTAATCGTAATTCGTCTATAACCATCTTGAATCTTGTTAATGATCTGATACGTGCAAATAAAGCTGTGTCATTTATAGGTTTTGTTAAGAAATCATCTGCGCCATAGCTGAGACCACTAACTCTATTGTCTGATGTATTATCAAGAGCTGTAACCATGACTATTGGAATATATGTAGTTTCTGGATTAGATTTTAATCTCTTGCAAGTTTCATATCCATCCATTTCTGGCATCATAACATCTAATAGTATTATGTCTGGATGTTTTTCTTCAGCAATTTTAATTGCATCCATCCCATTTGTTGCTGTTAGAACGTTATAATATTCACTCATGAGCTTAGCTTGCAACAATTTTATATTTGCAGGTAAGTCATCTACTATTAATACTTTTGCAGTCATATGTCTTCTTTTTTACTTGATATTTTTTTTATTTCATAACTTTTATATACTTTTCCATCATTTCCTACTATTTCTTTAATAGTCACTTTATCATTTTGTTCTTCTATGCAGTCCATGTAAAACTTATTAAAATAGTTAAGCACTTCTCCTTTTGTATCTATAAATTTTTTGTAATAAACTCCTAAGTTCTTTGCTAAAAAGGGAAGCTTTTTCGGATCAATTACTAGGCATACTACTAGGATTATGACAATAATTTCCGATATACCAACACTAAACATTTGGAATTGTTTTAATTAATAAACATATCAAGAGATTTTATTATAAGCATTAATTTACTTAAATCAAGTTGAGTTGTGTTTATTTCATTTAAAAAATTATAATATCTGTTCAGCTTTTCTTGATTTTTGATATACCAACTTTGAATTATGTCATTAATTATGCTGTGTACTTTATCCAATTTTACTGCTAATGATAGTGTAGGTTCTACCTGTTTTAAAATACTTTCTGTGATTATAAACTGGTAGTCATTTAAGTCATCAAGTAGATTTCTAATAGCGATGCGTTGCCAATATGAAGAGTTTGATTCCATGTGTGCTGCAAGGTCACGTATACGGCTAAAGTTTAATAATGATCTTAGCTGGAAGTATATTTTTCCTACAGTTAATAAAGGTAAATTTGAACTATTTGTTAGGTGTATTATATCAAGGGAAACAGTCAAAAATTTTAATTTTATGATTTTTTTTGTAATTGATTCTTCAATATTATGCTCGCTTAAAGAGGATAAAGTATTATTGTATATTTCTAGAGATTCATTACATAAAATACTTTCTATGTTTTCTTCAAGTGATGATATTTGTGATGATAACTCATCTAATTTTGTGTCTATATTTGTAATTTTAGAAGAATTTCTAAGAAACCAGAAAGTAACTTGTCCTATGAATTTTTGTACTTCTCTAATTAAGGAAGTATATACGTTAATGTGAACTTTACTATCTAGTTCATCTAGTGTTTTCCATATTTCATATAAGTTATATATGTGAGTTGTTATGACGTATATTTTAATTATATCTTCAACGGTAATTCCAATATTTTCGATAATGTGATTGACAAAAATGCATCCCATTCTGTTTACTATGTCGTTCACTATACAAGTTGCTAATATCTCTTTTTTTAAAGGATGTTGCCTTATATACTGTGCAAAGTTATCTCTTATATACTGAGGAAAGTAGGAGAGCAGATATTGGGATTCATATAAACTTGATAAATTGCTTGAATGGTGAAAGATATTGGAAAGCATAATTTCGTTTTTTATAAATGTTCTGGTATATGCTATCAATATTGCAATTTGAGGGCAGGTAAACCCTTTCATTTCAGCACTCATTTTTGTGATTTCTTCATCACTTGGTAAAAATTCTATATCTCGGTTTAGTACTTGAATTTTTTCTAAATATTTTAATAGCCTATGATGTTGTTCTATTCTATTTTTTGCTTGTATACATTCTAACATTAAAGCTTTTGTTTCTAATTTATTGTGTGATTCTAAAACTATTGATGGTACTTCATGCATTATATCATCTAATATCTTATTACGTTCAGCTAAAGAAATGTACTTGTTTTGCATTGCTAGTCTTAGGCATATTTTTATATTGATTTCAAAGTCAGAACATATTACTCCTCCAGAGTTATCTGTAAAATCAGTGTTGATCTTTCCTCCGTTGTGTGCATATTCAACTCTTCCAAGTTGAGTACATCCCAAGTTTCCACCTTCTATTATCATTGCGGCTTTTACTTCTGAGCCATTAATTCTTAGTGCGTCGTTAGTTTTGTCTGCTACTACGGCGTTGCTTTCTTGTGAGGATTTGATATATGTTCCTATCCCTCCATTCCATATCATATCAACTTCTGCTTTTAATAAGTGTTTGATGAGTTCATTGGGAAAAATTTGATCTTCACTAATATTAAATAATTCTTTTATTTCAGGGGTTAAGTCCAATATTTTAGAATTGCGGTTAAAGATTTTTCCACCTTTTGAGATGCATGATTTATCGTAATCTTCCCAGGAAGAGCTAGTTAAGTTAAATAGCCTTTTGCGTTCAAGAAAACTTTTTTCTGGATCAGGTGATGGGTCAATAAAAATGTGATTATGATTAAATGCTCCAATGAGATGTATTTTATTAGATAATAACATTCCATTCCCGAATACATCTCCAGACATATCCCCGATACCAATCACTGTAAATGGTTCGTTATATATATCTTTATCCATAAGCCAAAAATGCCTTTGAGCTCCTACCCAAGCTCCTTTAGCTGTAATACCCATTTTTTTATGGTCAAATCCTATTGATCCTCCAGATGCAAAGGCATCCCCTAGCCAAAAATTGTATTCTTCAGAAATTTCATTTGCATAATCAGAAAATGTGGCGGTTCCTTTATCTGCTGCAACTACTAAATATGGATCGTATTCATCATATTTTATAATGTCATTAGGTGTGACATATTTGTCATCAATAATGTTATCGGTAATGTCTAATATACCTCTTAAGAAGTTTTTATAACACTCTACAGCAGTACTTTTTAGTAGAGCTGCATTTTTTGGTGCACGTTTTAAGATGAATCCTCCTTTAGATCCTACTGGCACAATTACAGAATTTTTTGTCATTTGTGCTTTCATTAGTCCTAATATTTCTGTACGAAAATCTTCAGTTCTGTCAGACCATCTAATTCCTCCACGTGCTACTTTCCCACCTCGTAAATGTATACCTTCAAATAGGTTAGAGTATACATATATTTCTCTAAAAGGGCATGGTAAAGGTATGTTTGGTACTTTACTTGAGTCTAATTTTATAGATAAATAATCTTTATCTTTATAATAATTTGTACGCAGAATCGCTAGGATTAGCGCATATATAGACCGTAGAATATGATCGTGAACTACATCTGTAACTTCTAGTAACAGTTCATTAATTTTATTTTCTATAGCATGAGATTCTTGATCATTAGCCATTTCTGGATTAAATCTAGCCTCAAATAGTTTTATAAAATTAAACAAGACTTTTGGATATTTTATGGCAACTTTTTGAGTGTAAATTTGACTATAATTAAATGATACTTGTTTTAAATATCTACTTAGTGCTCTTATTAGCATGACTTCTTTCCAGTGTAAGTTAGCTAATATGACTAAGCTATTGAAGTAATCATTTTCTATTTCTTTAGCAAATATTTTTTTAATTGTAGTTTCGAATTGTTGTTTGATACTGTTATGGTCAAAAGATTGTTTAGTATTTGACAGTATAAAATGATGTAGGTATACAGTAATTTTTGCTGTAATAGTATAGCTGTGGTGTAGGATTATATTTGTTCCCATCTTTTTAACTATACTTAGTATTTTTGAAAGTTGAAGGTTACTTTCTTGAGGTATATATATTTTTAACTGATAGTGAACACTATTTTTTATCAAGTAAAGATCAGCTTCACTAGTATTGTATTTACAAACTTGCTCTAATTTTATTATATCATGGTAAGCGCTTTTTGGATTAAAATATTCTTGATAGCTTGGTGGAAATGCTGTTAGATATTGTAAAAATGGGTTTATAGATCCTAAATTGCAGCACATAACATCTTGTAGTTTATCTTCCCATCTTCTAGATGCTGCGATTAACTTTTCTTCAATTTCTAATTCCGAAAAATCACTAAATAACTTATCTTGTGCTTTGAGTATAAATTGTAATCTAACTAAGTTATATTCGTTTAACATGTTATATTGATTATTGACAACTTTACCTGTAAGCATCTGCTCTAATATATAGCTCATTTTATTTGCAAGTTCAGTACTTGCTAAGGCTTTTGGTATAAAAATAATGCAGTTTACAAAGCTGTGACTCTGACCTTTTATTATAAAAAGCTTAATTTTTGGGTTATTAGCTAAAGACAGTATACCGATTGAAATTTCGAATAGTTCTTCTTCAGAAAATTGAAATAATTCATCTCTAGATAACCTTTGTAAGATGTCAATCAGTGCCTTATTACTATGCCCACCTTTAGTAAATCCTGCTCTCTTTTCTACAGCTTTTATTTTGCTTCTAATCAATGGAATAGAGTTTGCATCTTGAAATGAAATTATTGACGCAAAGAAACCATAAAAACAATGTTCTTTGACCAAAATATTATCCTGATTGAATATCCTCAATCCGACACAAATCATGTATTCATGTCTATGTACTGTAGATAAAATGTTGGATTGTATAATATATACATGTTCTGTAGAGTTAGATAAATTTTTACTAGATTCATCAGATGTATTAGTTTTTTGTAACCCAAGATTAGCTTTAGTATTAATTAGTAATTTGTGTTGGTCTACAATGTATTCTTCATACCCTAAAAAGATGAAGTTATCTTTCCTTAACCATTCTAAAAATGTGATTTCTTCTTCTATAGAATTATCATAAAGATCTTTCATAACGTTCAATGCTGAATCAAAATGATGTAACATTGATTTCCAGTCATTAACGCAATAGCCTACTAATTGTAAATTTTTTTCAATATCATGTTTTAAGGATTTATGGGATTCTTTGTCAATATTGCTAATAATAAAATATACTATTGATTCACTTGTTTCATCATTTAAACAAGACTGTGCAGGTGAGATTGCATGTATATGTTGTTCTTTTCGTTCAATGTTTAATACGGCATTTGTATAATGATATATTGATGCATTGTGTTTTTTTATTGCAATAATAATAGAATCAATTATAAATGGTAGGTTATCATTTATTATTTCAATAATAGTTACGTTGCTTATTGTCTCATTATCTTGTTCTTCTATGTTGAATATTTTAACTTTACTTTCTCTGGGTCGTTTGATCTTGATGAGTTGATATAAATCACGTGCTATAAATAGAAAAAAGTTAGTATCTAAAGTAATATCGCTATCATAAGAGAAACTGTAGAATTGTTTAACAAAGCTCTTAAATAAGCAGTCGTCTTCTTGTTTTATTAATTCTAGAACCGAATCAATAATTTTTTGATTAAAATTATTAAGCATTTTTTTAGTGCGATAGTTGACAATGATAATAGTAAATTATTTTTGTTAAAATACTATTATACTTCTTTAAAGTATAATGCAATTAATTTTTAAGATACTGTTGAATTTAAGAATTAGGATACTATGGAATATTATTTACAAGATATTGATATATCATACTAGGACAAGAATTGTAGGTTAGTGCTAGATAACATAATATGTGTATCAAAATAAATTAAATATATTATCAATCTTTTACTTCTAGAATATGCTATCAGTTATATAAAATTATAGTCAATTGATAACTAAGAATTTTATGTTGAATATTAACTTATGAAAATTACTTAAAATAGTACTATGACTTGATTTCTTGGTGGTGTTGTGGTTTTATTTGTGGCGAGTAAAAATATTAAGATATTGTTTCTAAAGTAATGTTGTATAGATTTTTATTATTAATTAGATGTGTTGGTTGTTAAATAATATTTTACTACTTGTAGATAGTAAAAATGTATAGTAAATTTTATTAATTATACAGTGTTATTTTTCTTAAAAGTATGTTATATAGTTTTTGAAATGAGTTTGTATATATGTCGCACGAAAAAAATAAAGCAGTTTCAGATCTATTGGAAGAAGTTACAAGTAACGCTGATGTAGACAAAATTACATTGTTTGAGTTAAAATCTGCACTTCATGCTCGTGGTTTTGGAGTATTGATGTTATTATTTTCTTTACCTCTTGCAATACCTATACCTGTTCCTCCAGGATATACAACGATATTCTCAATACCTTTATTAATGTTTGCATTCCAAATGTTGCTTGGGTTGCAAGCTCCTTGGATGCCTAAATGGTTAGAAAAAAAGTCTTTCAAACGTACAACATTAGCTTTAATTATTGAAAAAACTGCTCCTATATTAAGAAAAGCAGAAAAACTTACAAAGCCTCGTTTATTATTTATATTTAATAGTTTTGGAGAGAAAGTTATAGCTTTTATTTCTCTTATATGTGCTATATCAATAGCTATACCTTTACCTTTAACGAATTTCATACCAGCTGGTGGTGTGTCAATTATGTCTTTGGGCATGCTTAATAAAGATGGTGTGATGGTGATTCTTGGAGTAATAGTATCATTGTTTGGTATTATTGTTACTCTTATGGTAGTTATTCTGGGTCCCAAACTTGTTGTAAGTATGTTTTCTTTTTTATCTAAATTTACATGATCATATATAATACTTTAACTGGCATTAAAGAACCTTTTGTACCTTTTAGCATTGATAATGTAAGGGTTTATGTTTGTGGTCCTACAGTCTATGATTTTGCACATATTGGAAATGCTAGGTCAGTAGTTATATATGATGTGCTGTTTAGGTTATTGAAGTTGCTATATCCTAAAGTAACGTATGTAAGAAACATTACTGATATTGATGATAAGATTATTAATGTTGCACAAAATACTAACCAAAGCATA
This sequence comes from Ehrlichia chaffeensis str. Arkansas, assembly GCF_000013145.1. NCBI lineage: Bacteria > Pseudomonadati > Pseudomonadota > Alphaproteobacteria > Rickettsiales > Anaplasmataceae > Ehrlichia > Ehrlichia chaffeensis. The sequence goes on along the minus strand of NC_007799.1, from coordinate 777,770 downwards.
TATGATGTTACTGCAATTTATATAAAAGCGTTTCATGAAGATATGAGAATGCTGAATTGTTTGGAACCTACTTATGAGCCAAGAGCGACTGACAACATAGATGTTATAATAAGTTTAATACAGAAGTTGGTAGATTCTGGTCATGCGTATGTATATAATGGTAGTGTGTTCTTTAATATAGAGTCTTATTCTTCTTATGGTCAGTTATCTGGGCGTAATATCTCACAACTTATTTATGGTAGTAGAATAGATATAGAGGTAGGTAAAAAGCATCCAGGGGATTTTGTATTATGGAAGCCTGCAACTGAAATAGATAATCAATTAATGAGTTGCTGGTCAAGTCCTTGGGGGTTAGGAAGACCAGGATGGCACATAGAATGTTCAGCTATGAGTTATCGTTATTTAAAGGAAAATTTTGATATTCATGGTGGTGGAGCAGATTTACAATTTCCTCACCATGAAAATGAAATAGCACAGAGTTGTTGTGCTTTTCCTGATAGCCGTTATGCTAAATATTGGGTACATAATGGGTTTCTCACAGTTAATGATGAGAAAATGAGTAAATCTTTAGGTAATGTTTTAACAGTTAGGCAGTTATTGAATAGTGGGATTACAGGTGAATTGATAAGGTATGTGTTATTGAGTACTCATTATAGAAAACCTTTAGATTGGAATAGTCAAATGGTGGCTAGTGCTCAAGAATCACTTAATCGTATGTATACTGCTTTGAGTTCTACAAATGTTGATTTATCGTTGGATGATAGTGTAGAGTTATCGAGTCATGTTATTGATTGTTTAAAAGATGATATTAATACTCCAAAAGCTATTTCAATGTTGCATGAAATGGTGACAGAGATTAATAAAACAGCTGATATGATAGAAAAGATATCTTTAACGAAAACTCTTATTAAGACTGCAAATTTTTTAGGTATCTTACAGCATTCTTGGCAAGATTGGTTTAAAATTGATGATAATAATCAAGAAATAAGTCAATTGATAGATGAAAGAAAAAAAGCGAGAGCCAATAATGATTTTAAAAGGGCAGATGATATACGTCAGCTTTTATTAAATCGTGGAATAGTTCTTTCTGACAATAAAGATGGAACTACGCATTGGTATAAGAAATAATAAAATAACAAGTGAATTTTTTTATAACTCTGCGTTATAAAGTTTTATCTTGAATACATATACAGAGATTATAGTAAAATATGAAGTAAATATTTGCTAATACTGAAATTTTACTGTGTTTAGTGATACACACTTTTTTATTAGAATCTTTTTATTATGGTTTGTACTATGATAATGTCATAATTATCTTGCTATTGTTCTTGTAAGTGCAGAAAATATTTCTGAAAGTCTTGTAAGATATGAAGGTGGAGTACTGGTATTGTTTGGTAATTTTCTAGTTACTTTATTACTATCTATATAAGAATTGGAGCATTGCCCAGTAATTTCTACTGCACCATATTGTGCGATTATAGAACTATCTATTACTATTGGAATTGTAGCATTAAGAGAGTTATTTTCTATTTTAATCAATCCAGTGTTTGATATAATTTTCGATTTTCTAACTTGTCCTACAATTGTAATATTACCTTTGTTTGTATGTAATAAGCCGCAAAATTTACCAAATACGGTTACATCTGTATCATGAAGTATTAAAATTGAAAAATCTACAGCTTTACTGTGTATTATTACTTCATTAACACCAAATTTAGATGTAAGATTTGTACCACTGTGTGTTATGTATGTTAAGTAAAGTGCTATATTACTGCTTAAATTTTCAATGATTAATTGTTTATTTGTTATACGTATATTATGAATAAACATAGGAATGCTATCATTAAAAAAAGTATTTGGTAGCCTCTGATTTTTACTGATGTTGTCTATTATGTTTAAGTGGTTTGCATTATGTATTATATTATGAAATAGCAATTCAGCATTTTCAGTTGAGGTATTGTTTTGTTTATTGATAGGCCATCCTATGGATGCAATGACGGTGTGGTATTGAAAATTAGGGTGGAATAGTTCTATGTTTAATGCACGTATTCCATTTGGATCTTTTTGATTGATAACATCACATGGATGAAATGATGTTATTACTTTTTCTGCTTGGCAGAGATCTGTTTGTCTAGTTATTATGGTTTTATGTTTTATATTTCTGCAGAAATTGGCTGGAATAGTAAATATATCAGGTAAGTTGTTCTTAATTATTTTTCCATTGATACTTACAGTTCCGAATATAGATAATATATTTTTGCTACATTCTTCTTTTGCATCAATAATAGTAATGCTACCATATTTATTGAAGATGCTGCCGTATACTGTGCCGAAGATAGTTATGTCACTTATTTCTAGAAATATCTCTGTGTATGTTGGAATATCGCATTTAACATTGATTTCGCATCCACTGTCTAGCAAAAGGTTGATTTTACGGAATGTTCTTTGGTTCAAAATATGAATTGATTTTAACCCAATAAATTGTTCGGCTGTTCTTAATAAGTCAATGTTTTTTTCTATTACATATGATGCTTGTATATTATATAAATTTCGTAAATGTTCTGCATATGAGGAAAAAGCTTTTTTTTGTACATACTGAAATAGTGTTGTTTTTAATTTGTTCGTTATCTTACTTCTAATTTCAGATGTTAGCAGTAGAATTTCCGTTTTGTATATTGTTGTAGGGTTAGTATCAGTATCAAAGCATTGATCAATGAATGATGACAGTATGATATATTGAATTTTATACTTTAATTTATTATCTATTATAATATCTTGCGTGTTGTGAGCAGAGTTAAATGCGATTCTATCTAGAATATTAATGCCATCGTTGCTAGAAATTGACATTTGGTGTTTGTGGTATAATGTGTGTATTTCTTTTATACTGTTCCATAAAGTGTCTGAGGTTCTATCATCAATTAGGGGCATTTTTGCTTCCCCGTTTGCAATAAACCATTCCTTATATTCTTCTAACATAGATGTTACTTCGTTTCTGAAGGAAGTAAAATCTGGCGTGATATCTAGCATGAGTGCTATACATAATGGTATTACATTGCTGATATCTATGAGAGCTTCATCAATCTTTTCTAATGTGATGTCCCTTATATACTGCTTTAAATTTATGTTATTTATTGCTGCTCTTTGTTGAACTTTTGTTAGCATAGCATTATTACACATACAATTTTATCAGTACTGTATAATTGTAAATAATTTAATATGCAAATTATTTTTTTAATATTTTTAGTCAAAATATAATATAAGTATATTAAGATTATAAGTACATAATATTTTGTATAGTTGTATTTATTATGTTTAGTAAAAAAATCTTAGTTGATTTTTATGGTAAATAGTTGTTATAGTTTTCCTGGATTTAGCTTGTGATCCATGTTGTTTTTTTGTTCAGTAGTACTTAGAGATGTCATTATTAGATTCTAGGCCAATTTATAAGCCATTTAACTATCCTTGGGCATATGATGCTTGGTTATGTCAGCAAAGAATACATTGGTTACCTGAAGAGGTACCACTTGCAGATGATGTTCAGGATTGGAAAACAGTGCTTTCGGAAAAAGAAAAAAATCTTTTAGTTCAGATTTTTCGTTTTTTTACTCAGGCTGATATTGAAGTGAACAATTGTTACATGAAACATTATTCAAATATTTTTAAACCTACAGAAGTATGTATGATGCTTTCTGCATTTTCAAATATGGAAACTATACATATAGCTGCTTATTCGTATTTACTGGATACTATTGGAATGCCTGAAATTGAATACCAAGCATTTTTAAAATTTGAGGTAATGAAGAAGAAATATGATTACATGCAAAGGTTTGAGGAATGTAGGAAAAATGATAAAAGACATGTAGCAAAAACTTTAGCAGTTTTTGGTGCTTTTACAGAGGGGTTGCAGTTGTTTGCTTCATTTGCAATCTTATTAAATTTTCAACGTTTTGGAAAAATGAAAGGTATGGGACAGATTATAGCTTGGTCTGTAAGAGATGAAACATTACATACGGAATCAATAATCAGATTGTTTAATACTTTTATTCAAGAGAACTATGAAATATGGGATGATTCATTAAAACAAGAATTATATGAAGCGTGCAGAATAATTGTTTCATTAGAAGATGAGTTTATTAACTTAGCATTTGCTTGTGGAGATGTTGAAGGTTTGTCTTCTAAAGAAGTTAAAGAATATATTAGGTATATTGCAAATAGAAGATTATTGCAATTAAATCTAGAACCTATATATGATACAAATAAAAACCCTTTATTATGGTTGGATGAAATTTTAAATGGGGTAGAGCATACTAATTTTTTTGAAAATAGAGTTACAGAATATGCTCGTGCTGCTACAGAAGGAACATGGGAAGAAGCATTTGAAGATCATTGATATTAAAGTCATTTTAAGGTATATAGAATTGTATTAATGTAATCTGGACTTTTTTTACTTCTGTAAAAAATAATGTATAAGTTTGTTATATTCAAACTTTAGGGGATTCTGTATATGAGGTCTTGGTATTGTATTAAAAGGATTCTATATAAAATTTAGGAATAATAAGTATGATTGTAATGCATGCTTTAATATCATATCTTTCTAAGTAATGGATAGAGATACAAATAAGGGCTATTTATCAATTGTATTGTTTAAATAATAATCATATATTGTGTGGTTGTGTTCAATTGTTTTTAAGATTACGCATTGTTTCAAAAATATGTCTTTCATATAAAACATAAATTTCTATAGCAAGAGTATATGTTTTAAATGCAATAAATATATTTGAGGAGTTTTTAGTATTTTTATGAGAAGCGACCGTTAAGGCATATACACAAAGATCTGCGAAACAAATACCATATATTGTGTGGTTATGTTGAACTGTTTTTAAGATTACACATTGTTTCAAAAATATGTTTTGCATTATAAAGCGTAAATTTCTATAGCAAGAGTATACGTTGTAAATGAAATGAATATATTTTAGGAGTTTTTAGTATTTTTATGAGAAGCGACCGTTAAGGCATATACACAAAGATCTGCGAAACAAATACCATTTTTCTGTGCTAATGCATGTAACTTTGCTAAACTATCTTTAATTTTTTCTGGTATGTTACCTCCACGTTCTTTTGCTAACCAGTTATCTTGGTGTTGTACAGGGTGGTTTTCTGGTTTTGGTTCTCCAATATATATTGCAAAGGGAGAACTCTGTCCGTTGAAATCACATGGAACAATAAATTTCTTTATTCCTGGCATCTCATTTACCTTGAATAACCTGAATTTTGAGTTGTTTGCTTACTTATGTTGTGGAGAACTATTTGAGCAATATCCTTTTTTATTTTGGATTCTGGAGCAACCAAGACCCCTTCTTTGATTAAAATTTTTGCAATTAATAGAACTTCTTCAAGCAATTCAATGTCATTATTTACTAAATCTAGCAATAAACTGTATGCCATTTCGTAACTAATTTCTTCACTATGCAGTGTGATATTGTTGGTGTCATATTGTTGGGTTGTGACATCATAACAATTGTTATTATCTTGTGATAGTATTTCTTCTTTAATTGTTGGTTTATCTAATAGATTTATAGATGTTGTACCTAAACCATTAGAGAATGTATTATGTGTTATGTTATTGCCATATTCCTGATCTATTGTACCTTTTGTATCGTTTTTATGTAAAATGGTAAAGGAAAGATTGATGTTTGGTTGATTTACTTTGTTGTAAGGATTGTATTTATTTTTAATGGAAGTTAACATGCTACATAAATTATAAACACCATCTCCTATATAGTTTGAGGATTGTTCGCTTAATTGTTTATTGAAAATAGATAACATCATAATATTAAAAATTTACAACCCATTTTACTATTTATATCATATTAACGTAAATAATACATTAATTAATTATGCATTCTTACTTAAAAAAAATTATATTTGATTGTGGAGGTGCTATTTCAGTAGAACAGTTTATGAGAATTGCCCTTTATGATGTACATTACGGCTATTATATGACACAAATGCCTTTTGGTACTTATGGGGATTTTATTACTGCTCCTGATATATCTCAATTGTTTGGAGAAGTTATTGCATTATGGATATTGTTAAATTGGCAAAAAATGGGGTCTCCATCTAAATTTATTATAGTAGAATTGGGGCCTGGTAGAGGAACATTAATAAGTGATGTTGTTAGAGTTTTGAGAAAATTCGAACAATGTTACGCAGCAATGGTTGTTTATCTTGTTGAAATAAGCCCTATATTAGAAAAATTGCAGCGAGATGTTTTAAAAGATGAAAAAGTGTTCTGGTGTAAAGATATAAAGGATTTACCAGATTATCCTGTATTAATTATAGCTAATGAGTTTTTTGATGCTTTGCCTGTTAAACAGTTTGTGTATACCAATGATTCTTGGTGTGAAACATATGTTACAGTAGAGAACGATGAATTTAAAATTGCCTATAAAAAAGTAAATAAGATCTTTGAAATGTCAAATGACATGAAAAATCCAGTAATAGAGATATGTGATGAAGCTGTTTCTATAGTAAAATGTATGGAAAATAAGATTCTACAAAGTGGTGGTGCAGCAGTGGTTATTGATTATGGATATATAGATTGTCCATATAAAAGTACTATACAGTCTGTCAAGAATCATCAGTATAATAATTTACTTAAGAATGTGGGAGAAAGTGATATAACTGCATATGTGAATTTTGCTGTATTACATAACAGTTTGTCTACTCTCAGTTCAGTGATTATGACGCAAAGGGATTTTTTATATAATTTTGGTATTAAAGAAAGGCTGCAAGTACTGATTGCAAATGCTACGGAGCTTCAAAAACAAAATTTAATAGCAGGTTTTTTGAGATTGACTGAAAATATGGGTAGTATGTTTAAAGTATTTTTGGTAAATCCATAGTTGAACTATAATTAATAAAATATTGTTAATCATGTTTTTTTACAATGATATAAGTGTATTTTATGTTCTGTTTAAAGTTTTATCTAACTACTACTTATTCATATCTTACTCATGCTGTTTTATATGTTTTATTGATGTAATAATCAATAGTTGTCAGTAATGTTTTTCTTATATTATTGTAGTGAATGTATATAGACTCTGTTTAAAAAGTGGTGTGCTGTATTCCATATTGTTAATCATGTTTTTTGCAATGATACGAGTATATTTTTGTTCTATTCAAAGTTTTATCTAACTACTATTTATTCATATCTTACTCATGCTGTTGTGTATGTTTTATTGATATAACAATCAGTAGTTATCAATAATGTTTTTTCATATTATTAGTGGATGTATGCAGACTCTGTTTAAAAAAATGGTGTGCTGTACTCCATATTACATTTTAATCTCACATAACCATAAAAAATGTTTTTAGTCTAAATCTGGATTTAATTGTAATAACCTTCTATGATTGTATAATAAATTATGGCTCTATTTATTATAAGAAGTAATATGCTTTATTATTAGAAGAATCAGGCTGTCTATAGTTGTGACATGAATGTTATTGATATTATCAAGAGTAAAATAAAGTTATCTGATGTAGTTGGACAAAGAGTTAAGCTAACTAAAAGGGGTAATAGTGTTATTGGACTATGTCCGTTTCATGGTGAAAAGACGCCATCTTTTACTGTGAATGATGAAAAAGGATTATATTACTGTTTTGGTTGTGGGGCAAATGGTGATGTTATACAGTTTACTTCTGATATTAATGCTTTGGATTTTAAGGGTGCAATAAATTACTTGGCAGAGATATATGGTATTGATTTGCCACAAAGTACTAATAATAAGACAAGTATAACTCCTATATTGGATGCTGCAACATTATGGTTTGAAGAACAATTACGTAATAATCATGTGGCAATAGAATATATAAGGAGTCGCAAAATTTCTAATGATACAGTAAAAAAATTTAGGATGGGGTATGCTCCAACATATGGTTTGGGTAAATATTTATTATCTTTAGGATTTAATATAGATGATATTAAAAATACAGGATTATTAAATTCTCAAAATCAAGATTATTTCTACAATAGGGTTATCTTTCCTATTTGTAATTCTAGTGGAAATATTATAGGGTTTGGTGGTCGATCAATTATTAGTACACAGAACCCTAAATATTTGAATTCTAAGGGAAGTGCTTTTTTTCAAAAAAGAGAAAATCTATATGCATCGCATTTTGCCGTGCGTGAAGCAAAAAAGCAGGGGAAAATTATAGTGGTAGAAGGATATATGGATGTTCTAATGCTACATCAAATGGGTATTAGCAATGTAGTTGGATTACTGGGAACATCAATGACTTCTGAGCATGTAATGTATTTGTGGGAAATAACTTCGGAAATTATAGTGTGGATGGATGGTGATATTGCTGGGAAAATGGCTTCTATTAAATCCGCATCTCTTGCATTATCTTTAATTAGACCTGGATGCATAATAAAATTTGTTGATGTTTTTACAGGAAAGGATCCTTATGATATTTGTATAAATGATGGTGTTGATAGTGTAATTGCTTTGTTGGATAGTGCAAAATTACTATCAGAGTTTATTTGGGATTATGAACTTGCTAGGGTTAATGTTAATAAGAATTCTATTATGCCTGAACAGTGTGTCATGTTAGAAGCAAGAATTAAGCATTATCTTAGCCAGATTAGCGATAATAACGTTGTAAAATATTATAAAAAGTATTTTTATTCTCAAATCCGTAATTTGCAGTATTCAAAAGATAAAAGTAAATTTTTGAGTACTGATAATCCGGTGAGTAAGGTAGATAATAGATTAAAATATGTGAGTGATGAATTTTTTTTGGAAGAGTATAATCAATTGAGAGTGGTATACGTGATTATGGAATTTCCAGAACTGCTTGACGATCCGATTATTTTTGATCAATTTTCTAAATTTAATATAAGTGATAAGAATATATATGTATTGCAGCAGAATATTATTAATATAAAAGTTACTTTATGTAATCATGTTATATCTAAGGAGGTCTTACTTTCAGAATTAAAGAAAAATAATTTAGATGAGATAGTAAATTTTGTTATCAAAAGAATGTCTACATCTAATTTTATGGTATTACAAGATAGAGAATATAGTGTAGATGTATCAAAGAAAGAGATAGAAAAAATAATGCTTTTAGATCACTTGCAATGTATTCAGAAGGAGATATTAGATTTACGCTTGAAGGGGCAAAGGGATCTTGCAGAAAGACTATCTAATCAAGCACAGGAAATAGATAATAGATTAAGAGAATTATGGAATTATTAAGAATGAGAGGTAGTTATGAGGTATTGCGTATTTTATAACTTAATGCTCTTAGACTGAGGATACAGATAGTTTTTTTTATTAACTCATGTGTTTTTATGTGATGTGGTTTACGCTTGAGAAGTAATGTCTATATAATGGTATAATTAATATAGTTAGTGATAATTTGAGAGAAACTTTATTAATGCTTTCATGATTTGAAGTGTTTTTTAATTTTGATATGTTACCAAAAGTTATATGAGTTTTTGTTAGAGACTTAGTTCTTTATCAGTTTTTATATCATGATGAATGTGTCTTTGATTTTTATTATATTTTACTGATGGTTTTAATCTATAACACTAAAAAATCATTAGTTATCCAGTTAATAAACACGCTAAAGTTTTGTTATATATGTAATTATTCTCAGTTAAAACCTGTGTTTATTTTGCAAATTAATCATTATTAGATAGATTTAGAAAAATCCTCTAAGCTTTCTTGCACGACTTGGATGACGTAGTTTACGTAAAGCTTTTGCTTCAATTTGTCGTATACGTTCTCTTGTTACATTGAATAGTTTTCCTACTTCTTCTAAGGTATGGTCTTTTCCACCTTTACCTATTCCAAACCGCATACGTAAGATTCTCTCTTCTTTTGGTGTTAATGTTGATAATACTTTTGTAGTTATTTCTCGTAAGTCTGCAAGTACTGCTGCATCTTCTGGCTTTACTGCACGTTTATCTTCTATGCAATCACCAAAGGTACTACTGTCATCATCTCCTATGGGGCTTTCTAAGCTTACGGGGTCTTTAACTATTTTCATTACCTTACGTATCTTATCTACATTAATGTTTAATCTTGCTGATAATTCCTCTAATGTTGGTTCTCTACCCATTTCGTGTAGCATTTGTCTTAGTGTGCGATTGATTTTATTTACTGTTTCAATCATGTGTACAGGAATTCTAATAGTTCGTGCCTGATCTGCTATTGCTCTAGTGATAGCTTGCCTCACCCACCACGTTGCATAAGTTGAGAATTTATATCCACGTTTGTAATCAAATTTATCTACTGCTTTCATTAAGCCAATATTCCCTTCTTGTACTAAATCTAGAAACTGTAAACCTCGATTTGAATATTTTTTTGCAATCGATACTACTAACCTTAGATTTGCTTTTATCATTTCTTGCTTTGCTTGATTTGCTGCACGTTCGTGCTTTTGTATTTTTGTGACTAATGCTTTGAATTCGGTAAGGTTATTTTCTCCAGACAGTAGCTTAATTTTACTGTACATACTTACTATATTACTCTCTTCATTGAGTAACATGTTATCCCATTGAGGAGAAGTGCCTTTTTTTTGCAATACAGAATTAGTATTATATGCATCTAAGAAGTCTTTGCGTTGTATACCATAGCTTTCTGCAAGGGAAATAATTTTTGCCTCTTCTGCTGCTATTGATTTACTTAAGCTATATATTTGTTGTGTGATTGATAGGACTGCGGAATTACTAAGTTTAATTTGATATATCATTTCCCATATGCTATCGTGTAAGTCATTGTATTGTTTTTCAATATCTTGGTTAATTTTACCTTGATATTGTTTTTTGAGTTCTAAAATTTTTTCTGCTGATGCAATTACTGAATCTAAGATGCTTACTACTTTGGGTAGCAATGCATTTTCCATTTCTAATATTGAAGCATTTATTGAAATGTTTTCTTCATCTTCATCTTCTGGTATATCTGGATCTTCATCAGGTTCATCCATTAAATCTTTATCATAACCTAAAACACTAGCATCATCAGTGTCAGAAAATTTTTCAGGAAATTCATACCTGTAATTTGCATCTAAATCTATTAAATCTCTTAACATTATTTGTTCATTTACTAAGTCATCCCTCCATGACATAAATGTACGTAATACTATTGGGGATTCTACTAGTGACCTGAGCATATTTACTTTTTCTGATTTGATCTTTTTGGCAATTTCAATTTCTCCTTCACGAGATAGTAATTCAACAGAACTCATTTCACATAGGTACATGCGTATAGGGTCATCTGTTTGTCCAAAATCCCAAGATTTTATACTGGTGTCTGATACATCATCTTCGTCCATTTCATCTTTGATTCTGTTTTCTTCTATTATGCTATTTGCCTCGTCTTCATCACTTTGTTCAAGAACATTAATACCTGAATCCTGAAGCATTGATATAGTTTCATCTATGTTGTCAGATGACAGCACGTAGTCAGAAAAAACATCGTTGATATCGTTAAATGTAACAAATCCTTGTTTGAGTCCCTTACTCACAAGAGTTCTGAGTAATTCTTTATCTGTTTGTAGATCTTTCATAGCTAATAATATTCAGAAACGACAAACTTGGATTCATATCATGCTATAAGTACATTGTCAATTACAAAACGTTATAAGACATATATATTGAGAAGAACAATTAGCTATTTGTTTATTGTTTAAACAAAGATTATCTTTCGTATAGAATACATGTTTTGTGAAAAAATCTATTATTATTTCGATAATAGTTACGTTACTTATTGTCTCATTATCTTGTTCTTCTATGTTGAATATTTTAACTTTACTTTCTCTGGGTTGTTTGATCTTGATGAGTTAATATAGATCACGTGTTATAAATAGAAAAAAGTTAGTATCTAAAGTAATATCGCTATCATAAGAGAAACTGTAGAATTGTTTAACAAAGCTCTTAAATAAGCAGTCGTCTTCTTGTTTTATTAATTCTAGAATCGAATCAATAATTTTTTGATTAAAATTATTAAGCATTTTTTATTTCCGATAAATTTTAGTGATTTACATGATTTAAAATTTTATTAAATGTGTAATATTGTCAAATATACATGTAAAATAGCAATTATTATTTTTCTTTTTTTTAGGGAAGTATATAATGTTTTTCTTGTATAAAACACTGGTTTTGTGAAAAATCTATAATTTCATTTCTAGTAAGGTTTGAATTAAAAAAAATAATTTGTAATATGTTATTAGTTGTTGGTTGCCATTTGTATACATTAAGTGGTAATTATCTACTGTTATTTTGTATACAAGCGTTTTCAGTACAACATTAATTTTGTGAGAAAAAATCTGTTATTTTGTCTTTGATAAAGTTGTAATCATTAGAACAGTTAACTTGAGATCTAAACTCGGATGAATTCTCTAGAGAAGAACTATACCATCCTATGTGTTTTTTTGATATTTTTACTCCAGTATCTTTTCCATAGTATTCTATCATATGATCATAATGATTTGTGATAATTTTTAATTTTTCTGATGGTGAAGGATCAGGTAAAATTGTGCCTGATTTTATGAAGTGTAAAGCTTGATTGATAAACCATGGCTTGCCGTATGCTCCTCTTCCTATCATGATTCCATCTGCTTGTGATTCTTCTAGTGATGTTTTTATATCATTTAAGTTTTTTATATCTCCGTTAACTATGACAGGAATTTTTACACATTTTTTAATATTTCTGATAAATTTCCAATCTGCCTTCCCAGTAAACATTTGTGTTCTTGTTCTGCCATGTATTGTTATCATTTTTATTCCAGTTTCTTCAGCAATCTTAGCTAATTTAGGTGAATTTAAGTTATTGTTGTCCCATCCAGTGCGCATTTTTAGTGTTACTGGAATTTTTACTGCTTTTACTACAGATTCTAGAATTTTTGCAGCTGTAGTTTCATCTTTCATTAATGCTGAACCAGCGTAACTGTTGACTACTTTTTTTACAGGACATCCAAAATTTATATCTATGATTTGTGCTCCCATATCTTCATTGAGTTTAGCAGCGTCTGCCATTATTGTTGGATCACATCCGGCAAGTTGTACTGCAGTGTTAATTTGAATTTGTGATTTTTGTAAACTTTGTTTAGTTTGTATAATCATTGCACGGCTTGCTATCATTTCTGATACTAATAATCCAGCCCCAAGGCTCTTTACAAGGTAACGAAATGGAAAGTCAGTTACACCAGACATTGGTGCTAATATTACTGGATAATCTGATATAAATTGGCTAATGTCCATATGTTTTAATATTTTGAGTTTATTATATTTTGATGTAAGTAAAAAACACTATCAATATAATATATAATTTTATAGAAAGGATCTACTTTTGTTATTGGTTTATCTGTATTTTAAAGTAAATATTAGTAATAAGTAAGTACTTGGTATACTATATATTATAAAATCTTAAAATACCGACCATCCATTATAATCTGGTTTAGTATATATTATAGATAATGCTTAATACTGCTTCCAGGAATAACTCAGAGTCTACGAAGTCCTACATCTTTGTCTAATATAGTTTTTTCTGAAAGAAATAATAAGCTTCACTAATAAAAAAGTAAATTATAATAAAAAGTTTCTAATTTGATGATATAATATTTTATGATGTGTAATATTTATATTATATATTGCAGTGTGTATGTATTTAAAATTTATTAAAAGGATTTTTTATTTAATAATCACTAAAGATATTTTACAAGCTATGTAGTCTTCACTATTAATAGTGTATAGTATATTGTTAATGATAATATAATTATGTTAAAGTTTTTAGTTAAAGCACCAGCAAAAGTTAATTTATTTTTGCATATTACTGGTAAACGGAGTGATCAACATCATTACTTAGAGTCATTGTTTGTCTTTGTTAATGTTTACGATATCTTAGAGGTTGATGTTGGTGGTTCGAAACGGGGAGTATATTTCTCAAATCTGAGGATTAGCAAATATAATAATACTGTATATAAAGCAATAGAGTTGTTATTGAAACACAGTGCTGTATGTCCTAATGTTTCTGTGAGTATTATAAAAAATATTTTAGTATCTGCAGGTTTAGCAGGTGGATCAGCTGATGCTGCTGCTATTATGCGTTTACTAGGTAATATGTGGAACATTGATTACACATTGTTACAGGATTTAGCCTTAAAAATTGGAAGTGATGTTCCAGCATGTTTGGAATCAAAGACCCTTTTTGCTAAAGGGGTAGGGGAAGATATATTGTTATTACCTGATTTGTTATTGCCAAAATATATTATACTTGTTGCTCCAAGGGGAAAGACGTTAAGTACAGCAAAGGTCTTTAATAATTACCAGAGTGCTACTTACTCTCCTTCCATATGTGATAAGCTTCCTGTAAAGCAAGATGATTGGATGGAATTAATTTGTAATGCTAAAAATGATTTATTAGAAGTAGCGTTGAAATTTGTTCCTGAGATAGAAGAAATATTATTTGTATTAAAGCAATTAAAAAATTCTGTAATTGCTCGTATGACTGGTAGTGGAGCAACTTGTTTTGCTTTATTTAATGAATTAAGTCATGCTGAAGATGCAGCTAGAAAATTGCAGATGACACGTCCTGATTGGATAATTTTTAATGCTAAAATACTTTGAATTTTCTTTTGACAATTATTAGTGGATTTATTTCCTGTATAAGCTTATTGTCTGATGAAATTATAATAATGACTATAGTGTATAGGAAAGTGAACTCTTTATTTTCTACAATTCTTGAATTAAATTCTTGTTTTTTCTAGTGTAATAGTAAACTTATAAGTAGATTTCTCTACTATATAGACAGTTGTATGATTGAAATATTATGGTAGCAAGTATATATCTGTTTAGAGCTCTAGTATTTTTATTGTGTGTTGTTCTTTTTTATGTGATAGCAAGCTTATAAAGCAGTACAGTCATTTACCCATTGTATAAATTTGTCATTTGCATTGGTTGGATCTATTGTGATGATTGCAGGAGTATCATATGGGTGGATTGCTTGTATTTTATTTGTAGCATGTTGGACTAAGTCATTTGTCGTTTTTAATATGATAGCACATTCAGTGTTGTTATGTATTTCATCTTCCCAGACATATACTGATGTAATGTTACTAAATATATTAGCACATGCTATTAGCTTGTTTTCTAACAGAATATTGCTTATGCGGTATGCATCTTCGTAAGTAGGAGTAGTAGTATAGAGTAAAGAGATGTTTTTCATATATAATTTTATTGTAGTTTAGATATTATGGTTTTTATTGTAAAAACGAGTTTAGATCAAGTTTTATAGCTAAATATTGCTTGTATGTAATAAAGGTTATATTTAATTCTGCAAGAAAGAATTGTCTGATATTTCTAGTACTTTTTCTGTAAGTTGTTTAAGAGTGAAAGGTTTAGATAGGAAATTGATTTTACTTACATCTATATTGCTGTATTTATTGAATACTTCTTCAGCATATCCAGAAATAAAAATGATTTGAATATTTGGTTTTACTTTTAGTATTTGTTCTACAATTTCTGGACCACTTATTTTTGGCATCACTACATCACTGATAACAATATCTATAGGATATTTATTGATTATGTCTAATGCTTGATCTCCACAATTTATATCTATGACTTTGAATCCTTTTTTAGTCAATGCTTTTGTTGTAAATATTCTAACAGGATCTTCATCTTCAATGAGTAAAATAGTTGTAGAAGTATTGACTTCTGGTACTGTGGTGCTTGTTTCATTTGAATATTTATTATATGGTATTTCAATATCGTTATTATTTGATAAATGTACTGTAGGGATAAGGATAATAAAAGTAGTACCTGAATTTACTATACTTTTAACATATATATATCCATCTGTTTGTTTAACTATTCCATACACTGTAGATAAACCTAACCCTATGCCAGCAGTTGTTTCTTTTGTTGAAAAAAATGGGTCAAAGATTTTTTTCATTATCTTATCTTCCATTCCATGTCCTGTATCTGACACTTCTATTGCAACGTATTCTCCATCTTCTATTTGTTCTTTATCTGGAGAAAACATGTCTTTTAATAGTACCTTTAAAACATCTGTTTTCGTATTGTAGGTTTTTATACTTAGCTGTCCCCCTGTTTCCATTGCAGCTCTTGCATTTACTACAAGGTTGATAATTACTTGTTCTAGTTGACATAAATCTGCTTTTACTAAATTAATATTTTGTTCGTATTGAATTTTTAATTCTATGCTTTCATTGATTAATCTCTTAATCATATGTAGTAAATCTGCAATTATATTGTTTACGTCAAGGATTTTAGGTTGTAAAGTCTGCTTTCTTGAAAAAGCCAGTAATTGCTTTATCAAATTTGTTGCTCTGTTTGCATTCTGTTTTATTTGCATTATGTCTGAAAAAGAAGGATCTGTTGCAGTATGTCTTATCAATAATAAGTCGCAAAAACCTATGATTGCTGTTAAAATATTGTTGAAATCATGAGCTATACCTCCAGCTAATTGTCCAATAGCTTGCATTTTTTGAGATTGCTCTAATTGTATTTCTAGATTTTTACGATCTTCACTATCAGTTATATAACATATAATAAACATGTTATTTTGATGTATGAATTTATTAAAATGAATTTTTACATATGAGTTATTATAGAGTTGTGCTTCCAATGACATATTTTTTACAATGTTATTTTGGAAGTACTTTTTAATTTTTTTATTATAAGAAGGTAGTATATATTCAAAAATATATTCTTTACTGTGTTTAACTAATCTTTTTAGTGTATTATTTGATTTTAAGATCTTACCATCTGTATTACATTGTAAAATAGCTATTGGAGCTTCTGTGAAACATGGGTGTAAATGATAATTAAGAATATCGGAATTTACTGGAGTTAAGAGCCCATAAATATAACTATGATTATTTTTATCATAAAATGCAGCTTGTGATATATGTGCTTTAAATGTGATTCCTGTAGTTGTGGATAGAGTAACAGTATTGTTATCTATTACCTTTTCTTTGTTGTCACTTTTTGTTAAAAAATTAGCAAATGTAGTACCATTTTCGACAGAATTTAATTCAAACATCTTTAGGAAACTGTCGTTTACGGATAATATTACTCCTCTGTGATTAAGTAAATATGCTCCTACACAATGTTTTTGAATTAATCTTTCATATACTTGTTCTTTTGTGATTTTTACAGCTTTAAGTACAAAATATTCTTGTGGTCTTGCAAGAGGAGCAAAAAATAAATTTACAGTTTTTGTATAGTTAATTTCTATTTCTGGGTTCTCCAATACTGGATCTAATATTAGTGTAAAGTTAGAAATTTTATTTTTTGTATTTAAACAAAAATATGTATTGATTGATAGCTTGTTCTTTAATGCATTTTCAAATGCTTCGATTTCTTGTTCACTGATATTACCTAATTTTAATATATCAAATAAGTCTAATTTTCTTTCTTGGTTTTTTATAAATCTTTCATAGAATCTTGCATCAGCATATATTATTTTACCATTATTTTTTATTATTAAACAAAATTCTGTATTATGATTTAAGGAATTAGCAAAAATCATATTTTGATATTCTATAGAAGCAATAGTATACAAGTATTGTCTTAATTGTATTGATATTGCTAATATACTAATGCTGGTAAATATGCAGTTAATAATTATATTTATGTAGCTATCGTATATATTAAAAAGGTATAAGCTGGATATGCATAATAGTGGAGCTATTAAAAAAATGGCTAGCTTGCATACTGACAATCCATGTCTTCTTATTACAAAATCTACTTTATTGTTTTGTGTGTTGTCAGTATGTCTTTTTTTCATTTCAATATGACTTAATACTTACTGATGACATGATAATATAAATGCCTAAGATTGCTATATGAATATTATACTGTTGGGTAGAGGGTGATCACATAATTTAATTTTCTATTAATATTCAAGTTGAGAAAATCCTTAGAACAATTTTAATGCAATTGTCATACCTTCTTCTGTAGGTAATAAAGTTGTAAGATATTTGTTTTTATCAGATAGCCTTTTATTAAAGGAGAGCATTTTGTTAATTGTAGCTTTAGATACTTTTTTATTTACATTATCATTAGAGTATACAGTGCCAAATAATAGTGTATTATCGGCAACTATTAAACCACTTTTTTTTATATTTAATTCTGCCCAATCTAAGTAATCACAATATCCTGATTTATTGGCATCTATAAATATCATGTCAAATGGTGACATGTTAGTTAATTTGTTTAATGCTGATATTCCTGTGTCATTTATTACTGTTATGTTATTAGATAAGTTGTATTTTTTGAAGTTGTCTTCTGCTAATTTAGCATTTGTAGTGTTTTTTTCTATGGTATATATGTGCCCATCTTTTGGTAATGCTTTAACCATACATATAGCAGATGATCCAACAAAGGTTCCAATTTCAATTATAGATTTTATATTGTTCATCTTTATTAATAATTGTAATATCTGGCCTTCCATAAGACTAAGTTGCATTAAGGATATATCATCCTCGATAAGTTGATGTGTTGCTACAACGTCTGTATCTGTAATTGAAAACAAATCATGAATATATTGTGATTTTTTGCTTAATATTTTGTTACGCATGAAACCATTTTATATGATAAGAATTAATAGTATAATCTAGATTGTAATTTAATTTGAGTTTTTATTCAATTATTAATATATTATTACGTGGTAAATTAACAACACTTTTTCTAAAAAACGTGATATATCAATAATTTTTATATCGTTTTATTACAGTTATATGATATAATTAACATCATTAAATAGTTATATAAGAACTAATAATATAGTTAATATGGTGAGGTAGTAATAACAATGAGTTTTTACACACATGATGTAATAAAGAAACAAGTAGTAGATACTTTTAATAAGTCAAATAGTGCTACTTATTCTGTACTGAATGATCCTGCATATCGTGATAGATATAGAGAAAAATTCCTTGAAGCTCAGAAGAAGGGTATGGATATGGTTGTGTACTATGACGGTACTATAGCATTGATAGAAAATAAAATAGCAATGTACCAATATGGTTGGCACAAGAAAAGAAGAGAATTTGAACGTATTAAGTTTGCTGCTGAAACTAAGAAAAAAAAGAATAAATCAAATTAATTATTGCATAATAATTTGGAAGGGTGTGGTAGTACATTACAGGAAGAATTTCACTTAAGATAACTCTTGTATTTTTGTTAGTAAATATTATCCTTTCAGGTGTATTAGTAAAAAATGGCATTTATGGTTATTCTAAATGGTCAACAAGTTGTTTCTTTTGAAAAGAGTTGTGGTGTGGCCATTGATGAGCTTATTTGTAGAGCTGGAAAGGCTATAAGTGATGTTATATTTAAGCTATTCCCAAAACAGCCTGTTGCAATAATTTCTGGACCTGGTAATAATGGTAAAGATGGTATTGTTACTGCAAAAATACTGAAAGCTCATGGCTGGCCAGTAGTCTTGATGTTGTATAATTGTACTACCGATATAGATGAGGATTGGGTTGTTCCACTAACTTATGATAATGTTGTTAATTGTCAGAGTTGTTTAGTTATAGATGCCTTATTCGGAATAGGGTTATCGCGCAATATACCTGAGAATTTATCGTGTATATTTCACTATATTAACGATTCTAATAATAAAGTTGTTGTTGCAGTTGATATTCCTAGTGGTATAAATTGTGATACAGGTCAGGTTATGGGCTGTGCAATACGTGCTGATGTTACTGTAACTTTTTCGGTATTAAAAATAGGGCATGTTTTGTTTCCTGGTTGTGATTATTCTGGAAAAGTACATGTTGTAGATATTGGCATTGATATTGATGATAGTAAAGTTGTAATACGTAAAAATGCTCCTGCTTTGTGGAAACACAAAATGCCTAAGTTGGAGTATACATCAAATAAGTATAATAGGGGATACACATTAGTGTGTTCTGTTGGTAATAAGTCTATAGGTGCTTCAAAACTTGTTGCAATGTCTGCTTTGAGAGTAGGTTCTGGTATAGTAAGTATTGCTTGTGACAGTAATGCTGTTGCATTTTATGCAAGTTGTCTAACGTCGATTATGTACAAGCTTTATGATGATGTAATTAATGATGATAGAATTACATCTATTGTAATAGGACCAGGATGTGGAATAAATGATATTACTAAACAGCGTACTATGGATATCCTAAATAAACAAAATTGTGTTTTAGATGCTGATTCTATCTCAGTATTTTCTGATTCTTATGAAGTTCTTTTTTCCAAAATTCAACATAATGTTGTTATGACACCACATGAAGGAGAGTTTAAGCGTATATTTCCATTTTTAACTGGTGGTAAAATAGAAATGGCAAGGGAAGCAGCAAGTTTATCGAAAGCTGTGATAGTGTTAAAAGGTCCGGATACTGTAATTGCTGATCCTATAGGTAATGTTGTAGTAAATAATGCTCCATTTAGTTTAGCTACAGCAGGTAGTGGTGATGTTTTATCTGGAATTATTGGTGGATTATTATCTTCTGGTATGAGTCCATTTGATGCTGCATGTTGTGGAGTATGGATACATACAGAATGTGCAAGGAAGTATGGTATTGGTTTGATTGCAGATGATATAATACTGGAAATACCTCAAGTATTAAAAAAATTATTTTGTTAAGATTGGTAATCTTTTTTAGTGTATATGAGCAATTATAACGTATGTAGAATATGATGTTTTCAATCATTTTAAGTATTTTTTTATGATATTAGAGGATGTATGTAAAGTGTTGTACGTTTTTTCTATGGATCTTATGTTACTTTATGAAATGAATTAATAGTAATCGTTGTTATTATAACTCTTGTCAAATAGAAAAAAAGTAATAAATATATGTGGTGGAGTATGGTATTGAAGTGTTTTTTAAATATATGTGATGTAGAATACCTTGTTCTTTTTTCTGGTATACCTCTACAATAAATTTAAAATTCTTTTCACAATTATCGTTAGTAATAGTGCTAATCTATTGATAGAGCATAGTAAGAAGGATTTGTTAAATGGTAATCTTAGGGTGTAATAATGAGTTTAATTATAGTAGAATCCCCATCTAAAGCAAAAACTATAAGTAAATATTTAGGTAGCAAGTATAAAGTTGTTGCATCATTTGGGCATATTAGGGATTTTCCAGCAAAAAGTGGTTCTGTTGATCCGGATAAAGATTTCGCTATGACTTATGAAATTATTAGTAAGTCAGAAAAATATGTAAATAAGTTAATTCAGGTAGCTAATAAGGAAACACAAGGAATTTATCTTGCAACTGATCCAGATCGTGAGGGTGAAGCAATAGCATGGCATATTATAGAAGTATTGAAGGAAAATAATGCTATTGATGATAATGTTGTAATTAATAGAATGGTTTTTAATGAGGTAACTAAAAGTGCTATTCTTGAATCTATAAAACGCCCAAGAAGTATCAATATGGATCTTGTGTATGCACAGCAAGCACGTAGAGCATTAGATTATTTAGTTGGTTTTACGTTATCTCCTTTATTATGGAGAAAACTTCCGGGTAGTAAATCTGCTGGTAGAGTTCAATCTGTTGCTTTAAGGTTAATATGTGACAGGGAAAGTGATATTGAAAAGTTCATTACACAAGAATATTGGGATATTGAGGCTAAATGTTGCAATACAGAAGGTAAGCAGTTTTCTGCATTTTTAAGTTGTTATGCTGGTAAAAAATTAGAGAAGTTTGATATTAAGAATGAAGAAGATGCACAAAAGTTGTCAGAAGAAGTAAGATCTCGTAGTTATTCTGTTATAAATGTTGAGAAAAAGCATACAAAGCGTAATCCTTATCCTCCTTTTATTACATCAAGTTTACAGCAAGAAGCATCAACAAAGCTTGGATTTACTGCAAAAAATACTATGCTTATTGCTCAAAAACTGTATGAAGGAATTGATGTTGGAGGGGAAATTGTTGGACTCATTACTTATATGAGGACGGATGGATTTTATATTGCAGATGAAGCATTAGAGCATATTAGGAGTATCATTGTTTCTATGTTTGGTAAAGAATATTTACCGGAATCTGCTCGCAAGTATGTGAAAAAGGTAAAAAATGCTCAAGAAGCACATGAAGCAATTAGACCAACGAATATTACAATTACTCCTGGTAGTTTATCAAATTATCTCACTCCAGAGCAACTCAAGCTTTATGATCTTATATGGAAAAGGACTGTTGCAAGTCAGATGAATTCTGCTGTAATTGATCAGGTTATAGTAGAATTAGGGTCGCTGGATAAAGTAGTAACTTTGCGAGCCACAGGTTCTTCCTTGTTTTTTGATGGATTTTATAAGGTGTATGGTCATGGTGAGGATGATGATAGTAAAAATAATATGCTACCGTTACTTCAAAAAAATGATAAATGCCCTTTAGATGAAGTGGTACCTCATCAACATTTTACTAATCCTCCTGCTAGATATAATGAAGCAAGTTTAGTGAAGAAAATGGAGGAAATAGGGATAGGAAGGCCTTCTACTTATGCTTCTATTATTTCTGTATTGCAAGATAGACAGTATGTTATACTAAATCAAAAAAGATTTTTTCCAACAGAGAGAGGTAGAATAGTAAATGTTTTTCTTGTTAACTTTTTTAGTCGCTATGTAGAATATGATTTTACTGCTGACCTTGAAGAAAAGTTGGATTTAATCTCTAATGGGAAGATTAATTGGAAGGAAGTACTACATCAATTCTGGTTTCTGTTTATTGATAATGTTAATTCAGTAAAAAAACTAGAATTTACTGAAGTATTAAAAGTTATTAGTTGTGAGATGGAAAATTATATTTTTTCTTCTGATAAATCTGAATCTAGTAGAGTATGTCCTGTATGTAATGATGGAACATTAGAGCTTAATATTAGTAAGAATGGTATTTTTTTAGGATGTTCTAAATATCCAGAGTGTAAGTATACAAAAAATGTTGGAAGTGGTATTGTTGATGATACAGACAATACACAATATCCTAAAATATTAGGTATTGATGCTGCAACAGGACAAGAAATATATCTTAAAAAAGGTCCGTATGGTCTCTATTTACAGATTGGTAATGATAAAAGTGGTAAACGTGCAGCTATTCCAAAAAATATAGATGCTAATTTATTAGATTTGCAAATGGCAGAAAAAATATTAAGTTTACCTATAAGCTTAGGTACTCATCCGGATACTGGTCAAGAAATTAAGTTAGGACTTGGTAAGTTTGGTGCATACATATTGTATGGTGGTAAGTATTTTTCAGTAAAAAATGAGCATAATTTTTTAGATATTAGCATTGAAAACGCTATTAATATTATTGCGAATAATTCTACAAGTGGGGTTATAAAGTCTCTGGGTATCACTGAAGATAATAAAGAAGTATTCTTATGTAAAGGAAGATATGGATTCTATTTAAAATATGATAAGTTGAATGTTGCTTTGAAGAAAGATACAGATATTGAACAAATATCTTTATCGGATGCTATTAAGCTCATATCAGAAAAATTATAACTAGAAATATAAAGTTATGTATAAATAGTAATATAGTACTGCTAAGTGATAATTTAATCTTTTAGTTCTTGACATTATATATAAATACAATAATGACAAAAAAATGAAGGTTAGTATATCAAATGTAGAGCAATGATAAACCTACTGACTTTCCTCTGGCCCAATAATTAGAATATCATGTATTGTAGCTAGCATAATAATATTGGCAGACTCAGTATATAATCATCCATTAACTCTAAAATGTCAGATACCATAATAGGATACCAAAATAACATGTATTGTGCTAGCATAAATCATGTTGACAGTGATACTCAGTGTATAATCATCCATTAACTCTAAAATGTTAGGTACCACAATAGAATACCAAGGACTCTCTAATGCTAATGAATTAAGTGGCTAAGGAGGGATTTGAACCCGCGACTGAGAAATTATGATTCTCCTACTATGCCACTGAACTACTTAGCCCCTAAGTAATCATATAACGCATGATCTATTTTTTGTAATATCATTATTAGTGTTAAGAATACTTCTTTATTATCTTCAGTGATACCCAGAGACTTTATAACCCCACTTGTAGAATTATTCGCAATAATATTAATAGCGTTTTCAATGCTAATATCTAAAAAATTATGCTCATTTTTTACTGAAAAATACTTACCACCATACAATATGTATGCACCAAACTTACCAAGTCCTAACTTAATTTCTTGACCAGTATCCGGATGAGTACCTAAGCTTATAGGTAAACTTAATATTTTTTCTGCCATTTGCAAATCTAATAAATTAGCATCTATATTTTTTGGAATAGCTGCACGTTTACCACTTTTATCATTACCAATCTGTAAATAGAGACCATACGGACCTTTTTTAAGATATATTTCTTGTCCTGTTGCAGCATCAATACCTAATATTTTAGGATATTGTGTATTGTCTGTATCATCAACAATACCACTTCCAACATTTTTTGTATACTTACACTCTGGATATTTAGAACATCCTAAAAAAATACCATTCTTACTAATATTAAGCTCTAATGTTCCATCATTACATACAGGACATACTCTACTAGATTCAGATTTATCAGAAGAAAAAATATAATTTTCCATCTCACAACTAATAACTTTTAATACTTCAGTAAATTCTAGTTTTTTTACTGAATTAACATTATCAATAAACAGAAACCAGAATTGATGTAGTACTTCCTTCCAATTAATCTTCCCATTAGAGATTAAATCCAACTTTTCTTCAAGGTCAGCAGTAAAATCATATTCTACATAGCGACTAAAAAAATTAATGAAGTATTTTTATTTGTAGTTGTTATAACTAGGTACCCATTGTGTATTATTATATGTATAAAGCTGATTTTTACTTTTTACCCATAAAGTTAAGCCTGTATTTGGTTGTATAAAGTACCATTGGTTAATGTAATAATATGTTACATTATTTTGCTTGTTTTGCCATTCTTGAATTGCTGGAGTAGGTCCAATAATATACATATCTCCCGAAGATATTTCTTTTATTGGGGTGTTGCATTGTAGTTCTAAAATACAGTTATTCATGAGCATATCTATTTTTATTAATGCTTCATTTACAGTAATTTCTTTATGTGCTTGGTTATGCATTACTAAATCAAACTTAAGATTGATAGATTGTGTCATCATATATTTGTCTCCTTAAAATAGGTGGATTGAGAATTTGCTAGATGGAGTAGAGATAAAATTTGTGTGGAAAAATCTATATAAAGTTTAGGAGTACATGTATTAACGTAACTAAATCCTAGTAAGGGTTCCTTATTGTGTTGCATATTTTTGAAATTTAGAATATAGAGTTGTATTGTATATTTGTATTCTTAAAACTGGATTGATGATTAATTGATTATGTACAATAGATTAAATAGAATTTTTGTAGTATTAGATATACATGTGGGTAACCTTTGAAAATACAAAAAACTACATAATGAATAAACACTAGGTGAAGATTTATACTATACCAAGAATTACATTAATGAATTTGTTGTAATAAAGCGTAAAAATTTTATTTTTTCAGGAATGTATCAATAAATATGATATTATCTTGGTTACCTTTCTGACTTTTATCTTCATTACTATCATCAATATCATGGTCGCAATCGTCAAATTCTTCTATATCACTGTTTGTATATTGCTCAAAATCTAGTACGAAGCCTTGATAAACATCTATATATTTGATAATAGACTGGTATGGAATAACAACTGTTTCTTCTTTTCCTCTAAAACTTAATACTACACTAGCACTGTTATCAAATACTTGTAAGCTTCTAAATTGATGTTGTAATATTACAGTAATTTCTTGTGGATAGTTGTTTTTTACATGCTCAGGTAGTGTTACTCCTTTATAATGTGTTAAAAAGGATATAGCAATATGTACATTGTAAAAATGTTCTGATTGTGCCACAACAGTTAAAGCGTTTTTGACTACACTACACATAGCAGCATGCATAAGCTTTTGATAATCTATTACGTTACTCATAAACAAGTTTCTGATCATATAAAAAAGGGTTTTTCTGTTGCCCGGAAAACCCTTAAAAAAACCGCGCTAATAATAAAACTAAGCAGCTACTAAGTTAGCACTGCTATTATTATCATTAGCAAAAACGAAATTATCGTTTGCACTTATAAATTTTGAGCATTTAAACGGCTGTTTTCTCACCGAGCAAAAACTATCCCCTTTACTATGCATGTCGATCCTGTTTCATCCCCATGACCTGAAGTGGAGATGCCGAGCACTGCCCTCGGGTCCAATACATCTATTTTAAGATGCCTTTATTGCCATAGTGCTAAAAGCACAACTGTTATTATAATACTATATTTTATATAAGTCAATATATTTATACGTGAATAAGTGCCTTTTTAAAGTATAGACATAATAAGCACTGAAATGCGTTAAGAATTCTAGAAAGGTTTACAAAGAACTTTGAATTAAAGCGCTCCCCGGGCCGGATTCGAACCAGCGACCAATTGGTTAACAGCCAAGTGCTCTACCACTGAGCTACCGAGGAAAAGACATATACAATATACATATTGTATTCCTTACGTGCAACAAAAATTTAATAATAATTGTAATTTGAAAAATGGAATTATACTAAATAATAAGTTTTGGATATATATTATGCCATGAAATAATAGATCATTCTGATTAAATTGTAAAAATTTTTGTTTATCGACTTTTCATATTATATACTATTAATAAATATAGATTTGAATGTAAATAATATGATATTTTCAAAGTTTATGTACACTTTAGTTTTTTGTTATGTTTAAATTACCTTATGCTTTACAGTACTTGACTCTTTAATATCGCTATAAAACAATAGCGTACTTATCATGTTGATTTGTCTTGTATCTGCTGATTGTTTATAATTTTTCCATATGTTATTTGTGTTGTATTATGTTCTATATCAAGTGTTATAACTCTGTATATAGAACCACAAAAGCAATAGCGTAGTCTTTTTCATCACTGATTGATAATTCAATTTTATATTTTATATTACTATTATTTATGGTAATTTGTGGTTTGCCGTGTAGGTTGTTAGATACTATAATATCTGGCATTTTTATGGATTTTCCAAAACCTGTTCCTACAGCTTTCACATAAGCTTCCTTTGCTGCGAAACGTTTTGCAAAGTGTCTTACTTGTGCATCAAAATTTGTATATTTCTTACTATCTTCTATTTCTTTTTCACTAAATACCCGTTTAAGAAATTTAGTACCAAATTTTTTCCATAAATTTGATATACGAGGAACATAAACAATGTCTGTACCAATCCCTAGTATCATTTTTTTAATTTATTTAAGAATTGTTCTGTGGAAATTAAAACTTTATCTTTTGTTAATCTATTCCTTACTTCAATAAGGTCTTGTTCTACTGTTGATTTACCAATTATAACTTGCCATGGCATACCTAGCAGATCTGTTCTTGCTAACTTAATACCAGGACTATCATCTGTGTCATCATATAGAACGTCATCATATAACTGCATGTGTAGATTTTCTGCAACTTTCTTACATTTATCATTTGATGTATATAAGTTTACTAAGGAAAATTTAAATGGGGCTACTGTTTCTGGCCAAATAATGCCTTTATTATCATGAAATACTTCAATTATTGCTGCTACTAGCCTTGATACTCCTATGCCATAACATCCCATTTGTAGGAGCTTATTATTATTGCTATCGCAAAAATTAGCATTCATAGGTTTTGAATATTTATCTCCTAGATGAAAGATATGACCTATCTCTATTCCTTTACTTATTTTTACTTTATCTGATGAAATAGGGCAAGCCTGAGGATCATGCATGTCATCTGCTGCAGTGTAAGTATTTTTTATTTTTTCAACATCAATACTCTCACTATTCATTAATTCAATAATGTCTTGGTCATAGTATAAGGTGCTTTCTCCAGAATTTGCTAATACATGAAATTCATGACTTAAATTTCCTCCTATGGGTCCTGAATCTGCTTTAACTGCTATTGGAGTTAAGCCTAACTTTTGAAAAATTTTGATGTAAGTTTTGAACATTAAGTTATAAGATGAAATAGCACCACTGAAATCTTTATCAAAACTATATGCATCTTTCATTAAGAATTCTCTACATCTCATTATACCATATCTTGGCCGTAATTCATCGCGAAATTTCCATTGTATTTGGTATAGAATTAGTGGTAGATCTTTATGACTTACTGGTGTTGTCCTTAGAATATCAGTGATTACTTCTTCATGGGTTGGACCAAAAAGCATTTCTCGTTGATTTCTATCTGTAATGCGTAACATTTCAGATCCATAGTCATCGTATCTTCCTGATTCTTTCCATAAGCTTGCTGGTTGTATCAGTGGCATCAATATTTCTAAAGACCCTGATTTATTCATTTCTTCTCTGACTATGTTTTCAATATTTTTTAGTACCTTTAACCCTAAGGGAAGCCAAGTGTATATGCCGGAGGCAATTTGCTTGATAAGACCAGCACGTATAGAATATTTATGTGATATTACTGATATATCAGCAGATGTTTCTTTTAATGTAGGTACATAGTAATCTGATAAACGCATTAAAAATATTAATTAATACAAGTTGCAGCACAGATATCATATATATATTCAATAGTCAATTGTGATAAACGATTATTACGTAAATAATATTGTTTTGTAAGGTAGTAACTTACTATATGGATAGTGCAAACTAGAAATTAGTATAAGAAAAGAGATGTTTTCGTTAGCATTGGTTAGTGCAATGTAGTTATATCCTGGTGGTAGGAGGGATACTTGTTTAATGTACTGTTAGGCGTAGTTGAATAATAATCAAATCTATATGTTAAGAAAATAATGTTATAGGGTTTGACTAAGTTATTTATAAATGATTCCTAGAAGTGATTATCATATAAGTATTGTTCGAGAATTCTGTGCCTAGAAAAATACTTGTTTATTAACATATCATGGGTGTGTATGGTGAGCGAATAATAGCAAAACCATAATGTAATATGAAATTTATTAAATATTGTGGAGGCCATGTGTCTTGATTTTAGTATGAGTTTACTGTAAGAAGACCTATGATTTTGCTGAAGGAAATACTTATTGTACAGGAGATAACATTTGGAATCTATGTTTTATATAACCTGACAAAATGTTTAAACCTGTATAAGCAAAATTTAATAATCTAATTTAATTCCTATAAAGAAAATCATTGATAATAGCAATTGCTGACAAAGTTGCTTGACGTCTTCTTATATCATTGTCATTATCATTATCATCTTGATCAGATCCCTTTATTGCGTTAATTGCTAAAGCTTCTGGATGATCTTGAAATAAGATGTTGCCATTTTTATCTTCAATTGCTTCGATAATACCATCGTCAGAAAATCCTACTATTCTATATCCAAGGGATTCTATTTTTTTTATATTTTCTTGACTGTTATTTACTACTCCTCCATGTGCGTCTGGGAAATATATTGCAATCCATCCGTTGTCATCTGGTTTAGTATATTTAGAAATAATGCTTGATAATCTGCTTCCAGGTACAACTCGGAGTCTATGAAGTCCTACATCTTTTCTATGTGGGTCTGGCATTGAAATAGAATGTGCTGCTACAGCTTCTTGAGATGCAATTATCTTTTTTACTCTAATGACTTCTATTCCAACTGCATGCATTATACCTTGTAGTCCACCACACACGCCTATTAAGTGAATTTTTGGATTGTCTTCTATGATTTTTACTATTGCATTGGTAACAAGTTGCCTGTTTGGAGTTGGTGTATAAGGTTCAGTGTCTACGTTGTAATAATTTCCAGGAATAAATATTCTGTTAATTTTGTGTTCCTTGATAAAATTATGAACAGCATGCTGAATTTTGTCAGCTTCTATTTTCTCTAATAATGAAATATCATCTTTAGCCTCTTCTAAAGATTCATTTTTTATTTTTTTGAAATCTACTATTACATTGTAATCAAGTAATACGACTTCTGCTCCTAATTTTTCTAACATTTCAGCAATGTTGTTTGAAAATGTCCATTCTTCAGGGTAAGTTTCTTCTGCAGTACGTACAAATCCCACAACCATTTTATTTGGTGCTGTTTCTATTGCAATTGTTGATGTAGAAAATAAAAAAAATAATATTAGTATGAAATAACGCATTTAGTCTCCGTAAAACTATTGACTTGTAGGCTATATGAACAAACATGCCACAAAGGCTTTACTAAACTCTGAACATAAGGAATATGCCGAAAGTGGCTTGAGTTGGAATTGAACCAACGACACAAGGATTTTCAGTCCTTTGCTCTACCAACTGAGCTATCAAGCCAAAACTATA
This sequence comes from Ehrlichia chaffeensis str. Arkansas, assembly GCF_000013145.1. Classification (NCBI taxonomy): domain Bacteria; kingdom Pseudomonadati; phylum Pseudomonadota; class Alphaproteobacteria; order Rickettsiales; family Anaplasmataceae; genus Ehrlichia; species Ehrlichia chaffeensis. Next base: position 747,412 of record NC_007799.1, on the reverse strand, counting down.
ATTTTTATAATGCTAATACAAGCCTGTAAATTAATTAAGTTCAGAAATTATATATTGTAAATATTATCTGTTCAAGTAAAAATATAAGCTTAAAATAATTAAGATGTTGTGATATAATAAATTTTTATTCATTGATAATTTTCTGTGAAAATAGGCATATATCCTGGTACTTTTGATCCTATTACTTTTGGCCATATTGATATTATAAAGCGAGCTTATAATTTGGTTGATAAGTTAGTAATAGGTGTTGCTAGAAGTTGTACAAAAAAAACTATTTTTTCTGCTGAAGTTCGTGCGGAACTTATACAGCATGAGATAAAATTGCTAGGTATGGCAGTAAATACTGTAATTTTTGATGGATTATTGGTATATTTTGCTAAAGAAAATAATGCATCTGTTATAATTAGGGGATTAAGAGCTGTATCTGATTTTGATTATGAATTTCAAATGAGTTGGGTAAATTATAAACTTACTTCTCAGATTGAAACTATCTTTTTACCAGCTTCAGAAGATACTCAATTTATTTCTTCAAGTTTTGTCAAAGAAATAGCACGATTAAATGGAGATGTAAGTGTTTTTGTGCCTGTGAATGTACAAGAATGTTTGAAAAATTTCTATCAAAAGTCTAATGTTAATGGTTAATAATTTTTAACATGATTTTTACTTTTTAGCTACTGTATTATGTTAGAAAGTGAAACATTTAATTATCCTTTTCTATGAAAGAGTAGCAACAAATTTCTATTTCTTGTATATTACAATGGGCATTTTCAAACAACATTGCTGAAGTGTTAAAAAAATTAGGAGCAGAAATCGTATTACTTGATTACAATGCTAGTGGATTTCAAGAAATAAAAAATGAATCTTTAGAAGAGGCTAAACTAAGTAATTAATTCTTAATATTGTATCGGTAGATTATGGGTTTATTGCTCTGATAAAAATTTGGCAGCTTCCAATGCAGCCATACACCCAGATCCTGCTGCAACAACAGCTTGTCTATATATTTTATCTTGTACATCACCTGCAGCAAAGATTCCAGGGTGACTAGTTACTGTACTACCAGGTTTAGTAATGATATATCCTTCGTTATCTAAATCTACTATATTCCCATTATCTTTGGTTGTTAGTATTTGTGTGTTTGGAGTATGTCCTATAGCAATAAATACTCCTTTTACGGAAATAGTAGTGATGTCTCCAGTTTTTACAGACTTTAATGCTATAGCTTCTACATTCCCACTTTCCTTATTTCCTAGTATTTCTTCTACAACGCTGTTCCATATAACTTGTATTTTATCATTACTGAATAATCGTTCTTGCATTATAGGTTCAGCACGTAGAGTATCTCTTCTATGAATTAAAAATACTTTTGTTGCATATCTTGTTAGATATAATGCTTCTTCTACAGCTGTATTACCTCCTCCTATTACGGCAATATCACTACCAGCGAAAAACGTTCCATCACATGTAGCACATGCAGATACACCTCTACCTTTAAAGGTTTCTTCGCTTTTTATGTTGAGCCATTTTGCTTGAGCTCCTGTTGCAATTATAATACTATCTGCAATGTACTGATCACCAAATATTCCTATACATTTAAAAGGGTATACATCTGAATGTATTTCTTTTATTTCGTCAGATATAATCTGAGCTCCGGAGTTATGAGCTTGTTGTTTCATTTGTTCCATTAAATCTGGACCTTGTACTGCATGTGCAAATCCTGGAAAATTTTCAACATCTGTAGTAATTGTAAGCTGTCCCCCGGGGCACATTCCAGTTATTAATATAGGTTTTAAGTTTGCACGAGCAGCATATATAGCAGCAGTACAACCTGCTGCTCCAGATCCTATAATTAAAACTTTTGTATTATATGTTTGTGTCATTTATTCATCCATAATACTTTTTTCAAGGTGATCTATGTGTGATTTTAAGTAATCTTCAATACCATGTTGTGATGCTTCCATTGCTGGATCTCCTTTCATCCATCCAGCTGGGCATACTTCTCCATGAACCTGATGATGTTTTATTGCATCTATTATTCTTAAAAGCTCATCTACGTTTCTACCTATAGGAAGGTCATTTATCGATTGATGGCGTACTATGAAATTATCATCGATGACAAAGGTTGCCCTTAATGCAATACTATTGTTATGCAATACCCCATAGCTATTAGAGATAAAATGTGAGTCATCTGCGATTAGTGGGAAACTAATTTTATCAATTCCACCTTTGTTTATGCTAATGTTACGCCAATGGCTATGACAAAACTCTGAGTCTGTACTAATACCAATAATTTCAGTGTTTTTTTCTATAAATTGAGGTATTCTATTGTGTAGAGATATAATTTCTGTAGGGCATACGAACGTAAAATCTCTAGGGTAGAAGATCAAAATAGCATATTTGCCACTGACATATTCTTTCAAATTAAATTCACATATTTTGTCATCTGGCATAACGGCTTTTGCTGTAAAGTCAATAGCTTGTTTTGTTATGAGATTCATAAAATTACCTAGTTAATTATATAGCAACAATCGTTATAGTACTTAATACTACAATTTAATAGTTTTGTAATTATAATTTATGATATAAATTGTCATATAATATGAAATTTATATTTAATTTTTTATTTACAATCTAAATTATAGGACTCTTGTGTTGTTTTATCACGTGATCTTTATTTATAAGGGATGTGTGATGCAAAAGTTTTGTATACTGGGTTGTTAGGTTATTTTTTAAGTTTATTTCATATTGAGAATACTGAAGTAATATCTGCTATTCGATATTATTAATACATTATATAATTATGATGTGGATAACAATAATATTGAATATTAGTTGAAGTGTACTAGAATACATTTGTTTATATAAAAATGTTAGGGTAATTATGTCACTTATAGCTGAAAGAATGGGGTGTATCAAACCTTCACCTACACTTGAAATTGCAAATCAAGCTCAAAAATTAAAAATGTCAGGAGTAGATGTAATTTCTTTGAGTGCTGGTGAACCTGATTTTGATACACCACAGCATATTAAGCAAGCAGCTATTGATGCAATTAATTCTGGTAAAACTAAATATACAGCAGTTAATGGTATTATTGAATTGAAAAAAGTGATTATTGATCGTTTCAAACAGGATCATGATTTAATTTATAATGTCAATCAGATTTCTGTTGGAAATGGTGCAAAACAATGTATTTATAATTTATTTATGGCTACTATAAATAGTGGTGATGAGGTAATAATACCATCCCCATATTGGGTGTCTTATCCAGATGTGGTAAAAATATCTGGAGGAAATCCTGTTATTGTTGATTGTGGTGAAACATTTAAATTAACTCCTGATATATTAGAATCTGTAATTACTGAGAAAACTAAGTGGTTAATTATGAATTCTCCGAATAATCCTACAGGGTTAGTATATACATATGAAGAATTAAAAAGTATTGCTGAAGTTTTATTGAAATACCCAAATATTTATGTAATGACTGATGATATATATTCAAAGATAATATATGATGATCTTGAATTTTTCACTATTGCCCAAGTTGAGCCACGCTTATATGATAGAGTCTTTACAATTAATGGTGTCTCAAAAGCGTATGCCATGACTGGATGGAGAATAGGGTATATAGCTGGTGATTCGAGAGTTATTAGTGCGATTTCTGTTATACAATCGCAAAGTACAACAAATCCTAATAGTATTGCACAGTTTGCATCAATACAGGCTTTAGCTGGTGATCAAGAATTTTTAAAAGAACGAAATAAAATATTTGCGGCACGTCGTGATATGATGGTAGATATGGTAAATAATACCTCATTGTTATCTGTTAAAAAGCCTCAAGGTGCGTTTTATGTATTTATTTCTTGTAAAAAGTTGATAGGTAAAAGTACAAGGAATGGTTTGGTTATAAATAGTGCTATGGATTTTACTAAGTACTTATTAGAAGATTACAATGTTGCTGTAGTGCCAGGTGAAGCGTTTGGAGCACAAGGATTTTTTAGAATATCTTATGCTACTTCTACTGAACATTTATCTAAAGCTTGTGATCGTATTTTAGATGCGTGTGGTAAATTATCATAGAGTGCTAAACAATAGTATTACATTTTTAAATTATGTTAGATACGTAAGCATGTGTTTTACGCGAAACAAGGTTGTAAATAAAAATATTACCATGAATAGTCATGTGATTCTTGGTAAATTACAACTAAGCTAAAGTAATTGTTATTAGTATTAGTAAGTTTAACATTACGCAGGTATGGTATTTAATGTTCAGGGTTATTTTTTATAAATGTTTTGTCTATAGTTTATTAATAATCTTATTTAAGAGTTTGTTTTATATGATAGCTTTTGTAAGGGATGCATTTATTAAATTAGTAAAAATGAAACATTATTTATGTTTTTACAAATACTCTGCGATCAACGTTATATAGTTTATGTTATTTTTTATAATCTAATGAAATTGATAATACGTTGTATGTACAACTCAACGTAAGAGTTATATTTTGATATATGTATAGGTAATGGTTCCTTTTAATTGACTGTAATTGCTTATTATTCTAAATTAATTTATGCAAACTTAAGCTGCATTTTATTGTGAGAGATCAGACTACCGCACATTATCAATTAAATTTTGGTTAATTTTAACGGAATATTTTTTTATTAGATGTGCTATTAGTTGATTTTTTAGCGATTCTAAGTTATCATTTGCAATTTTTTCCTGAATGTTTTTGAAATCTACGTTGCTTACTTGATCAGCATTTTTTATATCTTTCAATATTGCTATTAGCATTTTTTGTTCTGAAGAACTGATATCATGTTGATAATTTTTACTGATTTCTCCTTTTTTAAGATGAAAAATTTCATTTATAAGATCACTAGGATAATTTTGGCCAGGATTATCTACTGCAGCAACGCTGTTCCTATAAACTACTTGGTTCGGCTTTAGTAATACACCATCAATATTATTTATGTCTATACCTGATTTAAGTTTTATGACAACCTCTTGTGTTAGCTTAGATAATTTTTGAGCTTTTAAATCATGCTGCCATTCGTATACTAATTGTTCCTTACTTTCATCAAAAGTTTTTTCTCTTGATGGTTCTATCTTAGTAACATTGACACTAAAAAAATAACCGTCATTGTCTGTGAAGTTGGAAGGTTTGTTTAATTGAGCTGAAAATGCAGCTAAAACGATTGCATCATAATTTGTTTCTAACATTTTAATTTTGTTATCAGATGGATCTTTGCCTGAGATATCAACATTTGCTGTTTTTATAGATAAGTTATATGATTCTGCTATTTCTTGAATAGATGTACCGTTATTAATCTTATCATTTATAGCCTGGATTTCTGTGTATAAAAGGTCAGTAGCTTTTTTCTTTTTAATATTTTGGGCAATTTTTTCACTTAATTCTGCTAGATCTTTAGTGGAGATTTTGTGAATATTTTTTATTTTTATTATATGCCATCCAAACATGCTGTGTAATATAGGACTTATTTCTCCTTCTTTTAGGGAAAATACTTGATTTCTTATATCATTAGGAAGTGTATTCTTTACAATGTTGAACAATGTTATATTATCTAGAGTGGTGTGAGCAATATTTGTAACTATACTGTCAAAGTCTGTACCTTCATTTAATGCTTTTAAAGCAGTTTCAGCTTCATTTTTAGTACTAAATACTAAATTAAATATATCTCTTTGTTCATCTAATTCGTCAGCTTTTATTTTATTATCTATTTCTTCTTGTGTTACATTTGTTTGGTTAATAAAGTTTTCATGGTCAATTGTTACATATTCTATAACTCTACTTTCTGGAAATGTTAGATTTCCACTTTTGCGTTTTTCTTCATACAATTTTTTTAGCTCATCAATATTTGGGACAGAAATGTCATTGGTTGTAGGGGATATTTCTATAACATCTATAGTACGTGCTTGATGCAGATTTTGTAAAATTTGCTTTATTAACTCTGGATGATATTGAGTGTAAGTGTTTTGTGTTCCGCTGAATAAACAACTCATGAGCATGGTTATAGGAAATGCTTTTTCTAATTTGTTTATGTATAACCTTTCTGTAAGCCCTGCATTTGACAATCCAATGTTAAATTTTGTTTTATCAAAGTTTCCATTTTCGTCTTGAAAGAACTTTATGCTTTTTATGTGATTTAATATGCTGTTTTCTCCTACTTTGAGATTTAGTGAATCAGCAAATTTTGTTAAGACTTTGTTTTCAATCAGCTTGTTTAATGTAGAAAGTTTAATATTAAATTGCGCAATTTGCTCCTCTGTTAATGGACGATTGAGCACATGTTGTATATACCTTAATTCATCATGATATGCACTTGTATAATCTTGTAATGATAATTTTTCGTGTCCGATTTTTGCAATATATTTTTCGTTGTTAAAGCTACCAGGGAAAAAAGATGCTCCAAATGCTATAAAGACTAAAGAACATACTAAAATTATAAGCAGCGGTTTTACGAAAAAAGCTTTAGATTTCATGTGTATACGCATATAAGTATTAAACGTGTTTAATATATCAGACAAAAAATCTCATGCAAATATTTTCATTGGAAATCATAAAGGCACTTTTTATAAAAAAATTTACAGATATCAGTAATTTTTAGATTTTTATTTAATAGTAAATGGTAGTTGTAGTAGTTATATTGATATAATTATATAAAGGCTTCATTATTTAATTAGCATGTAGTCTAGGTAACATTAGTTTATTGTATTAAAGTATATAGGCGTGGAATTTAGTGTAGGTAAGTTATTTTGTAATTTATAAGCCAATATCAAAGCAGCAACTCTTGCGTTAAAATTTTTTGACGTTATGGATTGGATGTGGTGTGTAAAATCATGATAGTTAAAGTTTTTGTCTAGTAGTTTTATTTTATTTGTTGCAATAAGTTGATTATTAAAAGTTTGAGAATAGAATTTATTGTTAGACATTTCAATTATGGATAGTATTTCTCCGTCATTAATTTTTGTTGAATTGTATATCAGGTATGCTTGCATTTCTAGAGTGCTGATACCATGTAGAGTGATTTTTGATGCAAGGTGTATTCCTTGAGCTGCAGCTATTCCAACTCTAATGCCAGTAAAACTTCCTGGGCCTACTACTACTCCAAGGTTTGTTATAGTGTTATATGAATTGTTAGATTTATCAAATAGTGTATGAATCAATTGAAATAGAGATTCTGAGTGTTGGTTGTCAGATGTACTTTCTTCATAGTACATAGTTTGATTTTCACTAATTATAGCAACAGAACATATAGGACCTGATGTATTAATTGTCATGATAGCCATAGTTTTTTTATTTTGTGAATTGGTTAATCATAGCATATCGTAGAAATGAAAAATAGTGTGAGTTTAGAAATTTTATAAGTGAGTTATTAATTGATAAAAAAATTATAACAATGAAGATGTGATAAAAGGATGTACCAATAAATGTCTTAACTATAGGGTTTAATAGAGTTGCTCTTAGGTGATTTGTGGTAAAATGATAAGTGTAATCTCTCACACATTATTATAATTGCAAAAGATGTAAAAAACTGGTGCACCCTGAGCGATTCGAACGCCCGACCTTTTGATCCGTAGTCAAAAACTCTATCCAGCTGAGCTAAGGGTGCTATTGGTATAGCTATATAATTTAATTCAAGATCTGTAAATAAATTTTTGATAGTAGATATAATTATAATTCATTAATAAGTGAAATTTATTGCTGTATAAATGATTTATATTTATGGTTGATATTATTTTATATAATCAATATAAAAATTAATATCCTTAGATAACCTACTGATATTTCCTTATTAATTATATAAAGGAATGTTTATGTATAACTGGGTTATTTGAATATAATGAAGTTACCGTTGGCATATTGTTAATATGAAATTTTACAAATATTAAGTAATCTTTGTAAGAGTTATATTTTGATATATGATAACACTGTAATGATTTCTTTTAATTGACTGTAATTGCTTATTATTCTAAATTAATTTATGCAAACTTAAGCTGTATTAATATAATATGATTATTACACTTGTGATATGCGTATGTATTATCAATTAAGTGTAGTAATGTTTAAAATGAAAAAAGAAACTCAATAACTTGATTTTCTATAATATTATTTATAACATTTAGATGTTTTGGTTTTTATTATTTAATGGTAACTATGTAATTTTAATGCCTATATAATGTTTCCGTAGGTTATTAAGTTGATTTGAATTTTTAATTGTATGTATGGTTGGATAAACCTAGATAAGCCATGTGGTATAAGTTCTGCTTCTGCAGTTAATCTAGTTAAAAAAATTTTAAATGTCAAAAAAGTTGGTCATGCAGGTACATTAGATCCTTTAGCTTCTGGTGTGTTGCCCATTGCTATTGGTGAAGCTACAAAAGTTATGCCTTATGCTGTTGATGTTGTGAAATCTTATTTGTTTACAGTGCAATGGGGTGAGCAAAGAACAACTGATGATATAGAAGGAAAGATAGTAGCAAAAAGTGATATAGTACCTAGTTCAGAAGATATTAAAAAAGCTATTCCAAATTTTATTGGATTGTTAAGACAAGTACCTCCTAATTTTTCAGCAGTACATGTGAATGGAGTAAGAGCTTTTAAATTGGCGAGAAATGGTCAAGATGTAAGTTTAACTTCTAGAGATGTTAACGTGTTAAAATTGAAATTATTGTCTGCTGATCAAGAGAATAACAAAGCAGATTTTTATTTATTATGTAAGAAAGGCGTATATGTTCGTTCTATAGCAAGGGATTTAGGAATAGAGTTAGGATGTTTGGGGTATGTTAGAAAATTACAGAGAGTTAGGGTAGGTTGTTTTAGGAAGAAAAATGCCATTACTTTGGAAATGTTAAAGATGTTATATAATAATAGTAGAAAATGTAGTTATTTGTTACCTTTATGGTATGTTTTGCAGGATATGAAACATCTTAATGATGTGTTTTCTGATATTCAGATAAAAAAGATTAAAAATGGTCAAAATATTGAGTTAAATAACTTGTATGTAGTAAGGAATTGTGGTATCTGTTATGTTAGTACGGGTAATGTGCCAGTGGCAATCTGTAGTATAGTTAATAGTGTTGTAAGGCCAGTACGTATTTTTAATGTTTAAAGATTTGGTATTTTAGTTATGTCAATTACACGTGAAAGAAAGTCTGAATTAATAAGTGAATATTGCCTTAAAAAAGATGATACTGGTTCTTCTTTTGTACAATGTGCAATCTTATCAGAGAGAATACGTAATTTGACTGAGCATTTAAAAGTTCATAAAAAAGATTTCCATTGTAGACGTGGTTTAATGGTATTGGTTTGTAGAAGACGTAATGTATTGCAGTATGTTAGGAAGAAATATGGGGATAGTGAATATTTAGCATTGATAAAACGATTAGGTATCAGGGATATTTTTCACTGATTTAATTTATAGAAAAGTAGGAAATAATGTATGTTTAATTTGATAAGAAGATCTGCAGAATGGGGAGGGAAAACCTTAGTTTTAGAGAGTGGAAAGATAGCAAGACAAGCTAGTGGTGCCGTTATGGTTAGTTATGCCGGTACTACAGTTTTGGCAACAGTAGTAACAGGTAAAACTAAGGAACCGGTAGATTTTCTACCATTAACTGTACAGTTTGTTGCGAAGAGTTATGCTGTTGGTAAGATTCCTGGTGGTTTTTTGAAGAGAGAAGGTAAACCATCTGATAGGGAGACGTTGATTTCTCGTTTAATTGATAGGAGTATAAGACCTTTATTTCCTGCTGGATTTTATGATGAGATTAGTATAGTGTGTAATTTGCTTTCATATGATACTGTAACACCTCCAGAGGTTACAGCATTAGTTGGAGCAACTGCAGCTTTATCTATATCTGGTGTTCCTTTTAATGGTTTGGTTGTTGGTGCAAGGGTTGGCTATTTACCATCTGAAGGTAAGTATTTATTAAATGCATCTGCTGATGAGATGCTCTGTAGTTCTTTAGATTTATTTTTATCAGGTAATGAAGATTCTGTTTTGATGGTTGAATCCGAGGCATCTGAGTTATCTGAATCTCAGATGTTAGGTGCAATAACTTTTGGGCATCAACATTGTCAAGAGGTTATTAATTTAATTAAAGAATTTAGTCATGAAAGTGGTCAAACACCTATTGACTTCATACCCCATGATATTAGTTCACTTGTGAGTGATATAGAGTCCTCTTATAAAGAGGATTTTAGTTTAGCATACTCTAACACTATAAAGAAAGAAAGGGTATTAAAATTGGAGGAATTGAGGGGTAAAGTATTGTCTGAAGTGGCAGATAAATATAGTGCTGGTGATGTGGAGTGTAGTGATCAAGATATAGTTACTGCATTAAAAACCTTTGAAAGATCGTTAGTGAGATCCAAAATTATTGATACCTCTTCTAGAATAGATGGCCGTGCATTTGATGAGATACGTGATATAGAAATTGAAGTGGATGTATTGCCTAAAGCGCATGGTTCTGCTTTATTTACTCGAGGGAACACGCAAGCATTGGTTGTTACTGCATTAGGTACACCTCAAGATGAGCAGATAGTTGATGATTTAGATGGTGATAGAAGAGAAAATTTTTTGTTACATTATAATTTTCCTCCGTATGCAGTTGGTGAGTCTGCAGCTTTACGTGCTCCTGGTAGAAGAGAAATAGGTCATGGTAAGCTTGCGTGGAGGGCAATTCGTTATGTATTACCTGAAAAGTCAGATTTTCCATATACTATTAGAGTAGTTTCTGAAATTACAGAGTCAGATGGTTCTTCTTCAATGGCTACAGTTTGTGGTGCGTCTTTGGCTTTAATGGATACAGGTGTGCCAATTAAATCTCCTGTTGCTGGAATTGCAATGGGGCTCATTAAAGAAGATGATAGGTTTATAATACTTTCAGATATATTGGGTGATGAAGATCATCTTGGTGATATGGATTTTAAAGTAGCTGGTACTGCTGAAGGTGTTACTGCTTTACAAATGGATATGAAAATATCGGGTATTGACATTGATATAATTGAAAAAGCATTACTTCAAGCTAAAGATGGTAGAATGCATATTTTAAGTAAAATGAATGCAGTGATACAAGAATCTCGCAATCGTATAAAAAATCATGCTCCTAGGATAGAATCTATTTTTATAAATAAGGATAAGATTCGTAATGTAATAGGAAGTGGAGGAAAAAATATACGTGATATATGTGAAAAAACAGGTGCGAAAATTGAAATAATCCAAGATGGCACTGTTATGATATATGCTGTTAACAATGAGGCAGTAGAATATGCTAAAAGCATGATAATGGATATTGTAACTGAACCAGAGATAGGTAAGGTTTTTGAAGGTACTGTTGTTGAAATTATGAAGTTTGGAGCTTTTGTCAGCTTCTTGGGTGGTAAGAAAGGATTAGTACATATTAGTGAAATAAGGAATGAACATATTAGTTCAGTAGGTAGTGTTATTTCTTTGAATGATAAAGTAAAAGTGTTAGTAATTGGTATAGATCGTGAACATATCCAATTATCTATGCGCAGAGTAGATCAGGAAAGTGGAGAACCTATAGATGGTGAGCTTTATAATATAAGGAAAAATAGTTTTTCTGATGATTCATGTGGTAGTACTGGTGGTAGTAGTTTTAAGGAGAGCTATAACCCAAATAGTAGACATGGTAGTCATGAAAAAAAACGTAGTGGTGGTAGTAGTAGATCATCACGTCGTAACAGTAATGGACCTAACTATTATAGAGAAGATTTACCATCGTCAAACGGATTTGGGAATAATAATCGCTCATTCAGTAATAGTAGAAATGGTCATGATGTTCCTAGGAAGCCTAGGTTTTTTTAATTTAGATTGCTACGTAGAAGATCTCTATGCTTATTTTTGATCGTGCCCTTGTAAGGTTTTATAGGGATAGGCTATCTTGTAATAAGGATAATGACTTTATATTTTCTGCAATTAGTGATATTTTATTAGATAAGATTGCTTTGTTTTCGGTTGCTACAGGATTGGCTTTAAATCTTGGTGTTAGGACTAACTCTTTTGTTGAAAATTTATTACATAAAAAGCTAATATCTTCTAAGGAACAAGTAGTTCAATGTGATTTATCATATTGTGTGTTATATAATGTGAATGGCGGGTATAAGATAGTAGCCGATGAAGAGGCATTACCATTCCGTAATAATGTTTTTGATCTTGTTATTAGCAATGTATCATTGCATAATGTTAATAATTTATTTAGTGTACTATTAAATATATATAATATCATAAAAAGCAAGGGAGTTTTTCTTGCTGCATTATTTGGTAGTAAAACTCTTTATGAATTGAAACATTCGATTATCAGGGCTGAGATGGATTTTGGTATTGCACCTAGAGTTTTGCCGTTCATTAATGTTCAAGATATTATTTCTTTATTACAGAAAATTAGATATTCTGATATTGTAGTAGATGTTAATACTATTGTGGTAAAGTATAGTGATATATATACTTTGTTTAGGGATTTAAAAAATATGGGTGAAGGAAATGTGTTACGTGTTAGAAATAAATATCCTTTAACTAGAACTGTTATTACAAAGATTTTTGAGAATTATAAACAATATTTTTCAGTAGATAAAATTAGTATTCCTGCTACTTTTGAGATTATTACTTTGAAGGGAAGTAAAGTGTAAAGGTTATAAAGGTGTGAGGATAAATTGAAATGGATGAAAGTCATATAAGAAATTTTGCTATAATAGCTCATATTGATCATGGTAAGTCTACGTTAGCTGATCGGTTAATAGAAGAATGTAATGGTTTGGATGAACGGGAGATGAAGGATCAAGTACTTGATTCCATGGATATTGAAAGAGAACGTGGTATTACAATTAAAGCACAAACTGTTAGATTAGCATATAAAGCTAAAGATGGACAAACTTATTACTTAAATTTAATGGATACACCAGGACATGTGGATTTTTCATATGAGGTAAGTAGAAGTTTGGCTGCTTGTGAGGGATCATTACTTATTGTAGATAGTAGTCAGGGAGTTGAAGCACAAACTTTAGCAAATGTATATAAGGCTATAGATAGTAATCATGAGATTATCCCAGTGCTAAATAAGATAGATTTAGCATCTTCAGATCCAGACAAAGTAAAGTTGCAAATAGAAGATATGATTGGTATTGACGCAAGTGAGTCACTACTTGTGTCAGCAAAGTCAGGTATTGGTATACAAGATGTATTAGAAGCTATTGTTTCTAGATTACCAGCTCCATCTGGGAAATCAGAGAATCCGTTAAAAGCTATACTAGTTGATACTTGGTATGATACATATCTTGGTATAGTAATTTTGTTGCGTATTAAAGATGGTGTTATAAGAAAGGGCATGAAAATTGTCATGATGTCAAATAATGCTGTGTATCAAGTTGATAATGTAGGTATTTTTACCCCGCATAAGAAAGTTGTGGATCAACTTTCAGTAGGTGAAATTGGATTTATTACTGCATCTATTAAAGAATTATCTGATTGTAAAGTGGGAGATACAATTACTGAAGAGCAGAGAAGATGTAGTGAACCACTTCCTGGATTTAGGACGATTCATCCTGTAGTGTTTTGTAGTATTTTTCCAAATGAAGCTGGAGAATTTGAAAGATTACGTGAAGCTTTGAAAAAGTTACAACTCAATGATGCAAGTTTTACTTTTGAAATTGAGGTTTCTAATGCGCTTGGATATGGATTCCGTTGTGGGTTTTTAGGAATGTTACATTTAGAAGTAATTCAAGAAAGGTTAGAAAGGGAATTTAATTTAGATTTGACTGCTACAGCTCCAGGGGTAATCTATCAAGTTACTACTAGAAGTGGTGATGTTCGTAAAGTTCATAATCCTCATGATTTTGGTGAATCGCAAGATATTGCTAATATTAAGGAGCCATGGATCTGTGCTACTATTATGGTACCTGATCAATATTTAGGTGTTATTATGTCATTATGTAATAATAAAAGAGGTGAAAAACTAGATTTGTCATATTCAGGTAATACAGCATTGTTAAAATATAGATTACCATTATCTGAAGTTGTGTTTGATTTTTATGATAGAATAAAGTCTATGTCTAAGGGTTATGCTAGTTTAGATTGGGAAATGGATGAATATTTGGATAGTGAAATTGCTAAATTAAGTATTCTAATAAATTCTGAACCAGTAGATGCTCTTGCATGTATTATTCATAAAAGTAAAGTGGAACAGAGAGGACGTGAAATATGTCTTAGGTTGAAAGATTTAATCCCAAGACAACAATATAAAATTGCAATACAAGCAGCAGTGGGAGGAAGAATTGTTGCTCGTGAAACTATTTCTCCGTATCGTAAAGATGTTACAGCAAAATTATATGGTGGAGATGTTACCAGAAGGATGAAATTATTAGAAAAACAGAAGAAAGGAAAGAAAAGATTGCGATCTATAGGGAATGTTAATGTTCCGCATAATGCGTTTATTCAAGCGTTAAAAATAATAGATTAGCTTTTTTATGTTGTTATAAAAATGTAATATTTTTGCTAAATACAATTATTAATTTTTTAATTTTAATTAATTAGTAGTATAGGTATTATAATTAAATATTGATATTTATTAAGTTTTTTATTTTTGATCTATAATGTATCTTTTGTATGCGAACAATCAGTTTTTAATATTTATTAATTAAGTTGTTATTAAATATTAATACTTAATATAATTTTTTAACCAAATAAAGATTATGTAGTTTATTTAAGAGTTTCTGTAACTTAGGATTTATTGTTTATATTATGGTAAAAGCATAGAGAATACTACTTCTACTAATTAAGTAAAATATTGTTGATAGAATCTTGTTAAGTAACATGTTGTTATAGAGATTGCTAAAACTAAACAAGAAAAGGCTTCATATACTATGATAGTATCAAAGTGGTAAAAGTAAAGATGTTAGGCAGTTGAATAATAATTTATCTAAGTGTTGTGAAGATTAGAAAAAGAAAAGTTTTACGTCGTAGATATGAGGCTAAACAAAAAAAAAACTGTTAATGCTGGAGCGTATATGGATGATAGTCAGATTATAGCTCAATTATCAAATAATATAAGTATATCTAAGTAATAAAATAAATTACTTGATAAAAAATAGTATGTTTGAATTATAGTTAAAATTTAATATATTAGTTATTATATTAAAATTATTTATAAAAATTAATATTTATTTTTTTATATATTTTAGTTAATATTAAGGTTAATCTTTATAATAGTTAATAAATAATTGAAAATCTTAAAGCATAATATAAAGGTTAAAATAATAAATCGTATATTAATTTTTTATTTATTTTAGGTTAATACTTATGGCAAAATATCATGATACAATAATAAATTGTAGTAGTTTAATAGCTATTGTTGGTGCAATAGTAGGACTGACATTGTGTTGTACAAGTAAGGTACGTCATGGTCAGGCTTATGTTGGTGTGTTTGTACTTATACTTATAGCTACACTTGCATTATTATGTGCAAATTATAAAAAAAGTATAAGTGAAAAGTATACTCAGTTAAATAATTATTTGACAAAGTTTTCATCAGAACCTAATTCTTCTCCTAATTATTATAATCCAGATACTGGTCTATCTACAGATTATTATTTTGATTCAAGTGTAAGACCTGTTGAAATGCCTAGGGATGAACAAGTGTATTTTTATTATGAAGAACCTCAATTTCATAGAGTATGTGGTATGACAACTTATTATGATGACGCTGTAGGTAATAGTGTTGGAATGAAGACTTTTTCTGGTATTAACGATGAAGTAGGCAAAACTAATATTGCTCAAGGCATAGCAGAGGAAAGTGTAGGGCAAATAGTTACTGATAGTGATGTTGAGGAAGTGACAACGTTAGAGAAAGAACAAAGCAAAGTTAGAAATTAGTGGTATTTAATGATATAAAATTTAACCTGTTGTATAATTTATTAGTTGTATTGTATGTGTTGATATAGTGATTTAAGTTGTTTTGTATACTTTATAATGATTTTTTTCTTTATAGGGATTTATGGTAGGGTAAGAAAATTATTAGAGCGTGTTTTTATTAATAAGTTAATTATATATTAAGAGATATTCATACGTGTTTGTAAAGGTGTTTTTGCATGGAAGTTAGTAGGATAGTAGTTCTTATATGCAATATAGCGGTAATAACTGCTTCAGTTGTAGGATTAGCATTAAGTTGTGTGAATATGCAACATCAAGATTTGAGTTGCGTTATGGCTTGTATGTTTGTATTCTTTTTATTGTATGGCTTAGTATTACTTTGTGCTAATTATCTGGGTGTAAAATTTGATAGAACTGTTAATATCTTATATAATAACACTATTGCTGATTGTACTGACCAACATAATAAGGAAGAAAGAAGTAGTGTGTTGTCAAATTTGAAAGAAACTTTTTTTCAAACGAGACATAGGCAAGCATATAGCTTTTCATATGCCATCGGTCAATCAGAAAGTGATAGTTCTGATATACAAGATCAGGACCTAAGTGATGGTGAGGATGTTCAATCTATTCAAGAAGTTTTATGTCAAGGTGATAGTGATGATGTTGAGTTTCCTATGGCTTCTTTTAATCGTGGTGTTAGTATGTACTTAGATTCTGCTGATGTGAATATGGGAATGGCAGAGAGATTCATTGAAAAGCATTCTTAATAATAAAAAATAGTTTTTCTAATGATTAATAGTGTTATTCATAAGTTTACAGTTTTGTAAGATCTTAGATGTAATCATCATAATAAACCAGTTTATAATAAACTGGCTTTTTATACTACTAAAAGTCAAATTGCTAGTATTGGATTATAAAAATAGATGGTGTTTTTAATGTATGTGGACATTCTGTATTTTATTATTTAAGAGATAACAAAAAGTTTATTTATTATTATATATATATATATATTTTTTTTTTTTTTTTTTGAAATATCCATTTATATTATTTTATAATTCTGAGTTTTACACATTGGATTTTCTGTTAATAAAATCTTAGATTTGTAACTTAGTACTTAATCTGAGTAAGTGATTGTTATAAGTTTATATGTAATAAATGATATTATTAGTTAAAAATATATATTTATTAATTAGTGATTTACTTAATTGATTACTGATGTTGTGTATTTTTGGAATTACGTAAGTTAAAACATCCATTTCTATTTATAATAATTATTATATTACAATATCCATAAAAGGTAAAAAATCATACATTTATTAGAAACAATTAATATATAGTTAAAAGATAATTAATGTATAGTAATTATTTTTATTTACTTTTAGTATAAAAGTTTTATTATATTAATATATTTTATTAATATATCAAGATATTCTTATGATGAATTTCCAGCGAAGTAAGGCTTTTACGGCTCTTAATATTATTGGCTTAATGTTTATATACTGTGCTTCTGTTGTATTATTGTATATGTACATTACGCGTAAAGTATCTATCAATCAGTTTATAGCGCTTTTATCATGTTGTTTAATATGTTCTATATTTTTACTTAAATCTGTATATAAGAGATTATTGACTCGTAAAGATGAGAATACACCTTTACCTGTAGAACCAGAGCCTATTATACTAAATAGGTACGTTCCTGAGTATAGTACAACTATTTTACCAGAGCATTATGCTGCAAATTATTCTATCCATCGTAATTTATGTTCTATATCCCAAAACCTTAAATTGCTTATATCTCAGCCATATGGTATTTCTGAGATGGAATCTTATCCTTGTAGAAACCATTATCTCAATGTTGTACATGGTAGTCGTGATGTTCTTCTTTTTCCAAAGTTTAGAGGGTATTTTGATTATATTTTAGATAAGTTAATATGTGCTGGCATGTTTGTTGAACATAATCCTGTTGATATTAGAAAGGTGAAAGATTTATTAGGAGAAGAGAATTTTACATTTGTTATATTAGCAGCACAATTAATTATTAGAAATGAAGCTTTGTATGCAACTTATTCTGAAAGTGCATATGATAAAATTGCCATGTTATATAATTTATCTATAGAGGAAGTACCATATCAGGAAAGACTAAATTCGGCTAATAAAATAATAAGATTACTAGGAAATAAAGTATATAGTTTTTCTAGTCAGGATGAACTATGTAAATTTTTATCAAATGTATTTCGTGAATACATGCATGACTGTGTATCCGAAATTGGTAATGAAAATGATTTTTACAGGATGGTTAATAATGATCAAAAGTTTAAATTATTACAAGAGATATTCTGTATGAGTTATTTTAAGTATTATTGTATATATGGACATAGATCACATGCTGTAGTTACGCAGGAAATAGATTTAGCTTCTAATATAATTGGACAATATGATGAGCCTAAGGCTGTGGATGATGAACCTATTATTGAACGTATCTGTAACATGAGAAAATCTGGTTTTGAGGTTGAGTTGATAGACAATTGTTGTAGTGTGCTGAATGTTCAGGAGATAATCTCTCAAATTTTTGAACAGACTGTCATTGAAAATAATAGACGAGTTTCTTCCTTTGAAACAGATAAAGTGACCAGATTATTAGGTACTATAGAGGATGTTATAGAAAAGGTTAAAGAAGTAACCCATTATGATGCAGTTGATGTTGTTAGTAGCGGTAGGGATTATTATAGATTGATGATTAATATGGCATATAGTGGTCCTCCTTATAATAGGATGTTTATTTCTAAAGAATTGAGTATGATTATGAATCAGGAAGAATGTCTTTTTAGTGTTTTTTCAAGTTTTTATGATTATGCTAGGATAGTAGATAAGGTTACTTGGAGTCTTGCTGATTTTGAAGAGTGTGAAGCAGAAGCAGCTAATAGATTTAAAGATGCGGAATATTATATTTTATATACAAGGTTAAAAGCTAAATTGGATGTAGGATTGTTTATTTTACATACTCGTCCTGATTTACCCATGACTCAGGATCAGATATTAAAGGTATGGTATAATGATGATGCATCTCAATTTGGTTTAGATAAACATATACTTAAGGATGTACTTAGAAATATAGTATGTTGCGCTAGAGTTGTGTGTTGTTTGCCTTATTTGTTGCATTCCTATCCTGAAAATATTGTTGATTATATTAGAATGTTGGCTCGTTTAGATATAGATATATATTGTACTGCTAATATGATAATATCTTATGATTCATATGATATATGTGTTTTTAAGGATCAGGATGAGTTCCAACAAATGATTAATTCATTTTTAATTTCTTATAATGAATACTACAAAGATTTAGATACGGGATTGGACAATTCTAGAGTTACTTTTGGGAGTTCTTTTGATATTGTGTTGGTGAGTTTAATGTATACTTCTCTTTATAATTCGTCCTTAGTAGAACAACATGTTATAGATGCTGCATGTAATAGAATGAAAAGTTTCAATTTTTGTTACCTGGAGAGAAATTATCGATCTTTAATGACAATAATTGCTGAAACAGTTAACTGTAGACATAATAGTATATATTGGCCATTGTGTGAGATGGATCTATCTAATAGTATTGATATGTCCCAAGAATCTAATGATGAGTCTATTGGTGAGAAATGGTATCAACATACGATTTTGCCTGTTTTAGGAAATAGTGCAATGACTCGTGGAAGCCATTAATTTATATAAATTATTCTTAATTTTTAATAAAAATATATAATTATGATATTATTAGGTCTGGTTTTATTGAAATATTTCAATTGAAGTTGTAGTGTTTTTTTATAAAAGGTGTTTGTTTTGATAATGTAAAAAAGGGTAATTTTGTTTATAATAAACTTTGTGTTCGGTAGGTTCAAAGAGTTTTACTAATCTAGGAATGTTAGTTACAAATGTTATTTGCTTATAAGTTAAATAGATTTTGTTGTGAGAAAATTATAAATGAGGGTTTTTATATAAATAACTTATAAAAATGCTGATTAACAGGTTATTAGGATGCAGTATATCTATCCATATTGCTGTTTAGGTACTTGTAAATTATTATTAATGAGTAATCATATATGAAAAACATATGTTATTCAATAGTTTATAATATAACTTCTCAGCATTTTCACCAAATTTCTCAATGTTTGATGCAACATCTTCTTTATTATTATTATTTTGTAATACATTTCATAAATTAACCCCTCTGTTCCTTGTTTACATTGACTACTGGTACTGATAGTTGGATACATAATAAAATCCAAATTAAGGTTTTTAATATAATTTACGTTAACATCAAGCATTTTTTTTTATTTTATCAATTTTTTGATTAATCAATTGAAATATTCAAGGGAAATGTGTGTGTACTGACTGTAAATTTTGATGAAGTTATTCTGTCAAAGTAGTAAAAAATATTTTTGAATTGATGGATCAAGTAGGAAAGTCAGTGATTTCTATGAGTTTTTTAGTTGTAGTTGATTGTTATTGTAGTGCATTGTTATATGTCTTAGGTTTTTATATAAAAATAGAGTTAATGTTCTACAGCATTTAATAATTGTACTGCGGTAAAAAGAGTGGAAGGTATGAACATGGGATTGTTCATAATATACATATGTAGTATGTATGATCAATTTACAGAGTTATGTTAACAAATTGCTTGATATTGCTGAAAGATAAATCTTATTCATTCAATGGCATTTCTAGAGTTGTTATTCTGTATTTTGAGCACTAGGTTTTTTATATTAGATTGTTATTAATTCATTGATTTATAATAAAATTGTTAGTTCAAGTATATGTGATGTTTAACACTAAAGTGTAATCTTATTAAATTATTTTAAGAAAAATATTCGATAATAATTAATAATTAAGTATATAATGTTTATTATTATACTAAAATATACTATATATGATATATTTATATTGCATACTAGTTAAATAGAGTATTTACGTGAAAGTGATTTATTTTTAAGTGTTAGTAATTTTTAGTGCTAGTATATTTCTGCTGTTGATAGTTTGTATAGTATCAATGATACGAAAAAAGTGGATAGATTATAATTTCTGTACTGCTTAGTGTAATATTTATGGTTATCTTGTCATCTGTGTTATATTGTGGTGTTTTCAAAGAAAAAGTAGAAGATAAAGAACTTGTAGATCTATTTCTTGATCAATCACTATTGAATGACAATCATGTGTTTCTAAAATTTTGGATGAAGTTGTAGACTACGATATTGTACTGTTAAGGATGTTGTAGATAATATTGTTAAAGTTACTGATGAATTACAATGATAATAGTCCTTATATTAATGCCATAGTAACCATCAATCTATAATAATCCCTACCTCTACCAACAACATCAACTTTTTTTGAGATTAGCCATATATTCAATAAAGTCTTAGATAATAGATTAAACTGCTGTTACGATAAAAACGGAAGGGTCTATTGGGTGGAGAGTTCTTTGTTTTGTGTAATAGCTGCTGGATTTGTTTGTAAATATTCTATATAGCGTACTGTATATTCTAATGAAATATAGAATTCATTAAAATGATTTCTCAAGTAGATATTGCACATGAGAAAACAGTGCTGATAAATTAGCAGTATTGTAGCAAATCAAATCTTTAGTAAAAGGAAAAGTATACGTATTTGAAAGTTGTAATAAATGAAAATCATATATTCTAGCAGTATATAATCTGAATTTAAGAATAATTAAGCAGTTTGATTTTGATAAAGATGTGTCAAATTTTGATAGGGTGACCGATAAAAAACAGATAATTAAAGGCATTACTTTCCATCTGCATTCAATATTACTGTGCTTATACACATGATGATAATAGCATATTAATATCATAATACATTGTATGGGTATGGGGCAGTATTGTTTGTAACCTAATATATTAAAGTTACTATTATTGGTGGTAGAATTAAAGTATGTTAAGTATATTTAATAGTTTCTTTTTTTATATCAATGTTAGATTTATTATTTCCTATAAATTATAACATGTGATGTGTTTATATATTAAAAAATATTTATATATTTACTAATTTGATAAAATATAACTATATTATCTTAAGATTTCAATAAAAAAGACAAAAATTAAATTTTAATATTTAATATATTTTTATTAATAAGTAATATTATTATTTATAAAAAACTTAATAAAAATTAATAAAATAATTTATATGAGAATTTCTTATAAAATGGCAGTTAAAATAGCAATAGGTTTTGTGATTGCAGCACTAGCAGTGGTTGTAGCACTATCTATTGCAAGTGTTATTCCTAGTATGATAGCCCTCAAAATATTTATGGTTATTGCATCTACTCTGTTGGTGAGTAATGTTAAACATATTACAAGTAAAATAGCAGAATGGCATTCTAAAAAACAGTTTGATGATACAGTATCACGTTCTTTAAACACTGCAGATAAAGTTTTAGATGCAAGTCTTACAGATGCTATTGCTTCTGTGCATAATGTTGAGAAACCTAAAAATTTTTTTACATCTGATAGTAGTAATTATGTTTTATTTCCTGAATTTGATAAAAATTTTAATAATATATTAGATAAGCTGTTATCTAACAATGTAGTTAATGAAGATACACTTGATCAAGAGTTAATGTCGTCTTTGTTTACAGAAGAAGAGAAGATATTGGCTATATTATCTGCTAGATTTATTTGTAAGCATCCTAGTATGTATGCAATGTATTCTAGTGATGCACGTAAATGTATATCATTACTTGGTAAATTGAATTTTAAAAAATCTCAACATGCAAATAACGCTCATGATAAAATGAAATCCTTGGTAAGGGAGGAACACATTAGTGTTAAGAATAAGGATGAATTTAATAAAATGTTGAAAGAGGCTATGTTTATACATACACAGGATTCTGTTTTTATGAAATTACTTCATGGTTTGAAAGATATTGAGAACTGTCCTGAACATGTGTTGGAGTTAATGAGTCTTTTTAAATCTTATAAATATTATGATGTGTATAATGATTCTACTGTAAAGTATTATGTTGATTTGGCTTCTAAACAATTAGATAAAGTAAATCCTAGGTTAAGATCAGGAATAATTGCTAACGGTAGTGATGATAATGCTTCTAAAGATAAATGTAGTGCTGATTCTAAGAAAGATCCTGCTGATATTAAAGAGGGTTGTCATAGTATGTCTAATACAAAGTCTAGTTCTATGGGTATCTATAGTGTTCATGATATTACTAGTGATATTGCTAATGACACATTAAAACGTAGCTTTGTTGAAAAATTAGCAAATGGAAATAGTCCTAAAGGTAGAGTAGTATAAAAAGGTAGTAAAAATTTGATATTTATGATAAGGTATGGATTAGCATAATATTATGTAAATTCTTTGTTTTATACTTAACATGTTATTGGTAATTAATGTAATTATAAGATAATTATAGGTATATTTGAATATAGTTACTGTAAATTTAGTGTTGAATATTATTACTAATGTATAATGATGCATACTGTTAATTATTTTTATAGTTAATAGAGCTGCTGGTATATAAATTAGTGATTTTATATTAAGTAATACTACTATAAATTTGTTAATCTAAAGCATTGTTTTTTTAATGTATTTTACGATTTTTATGTAATGTATTACACTAATTAAGTAATGAATTCTATTACATCCTATTTGAAATTAGTTGGTCTTAGAAGATGAATAAAACCCAATCTTTATGTTTATTACTAACATGTTTTCTGTTTTTTACTGCTGCAGCTTTAGTATATTACTTTAGAAAAGATATTTCTACGACACCTTATTTACATGTGGCTGCTATATTACTTATGGTACTTATGGCAATTATGGCGATTGCTATGCTTGTCATTGTTGCACACATGGCTATGATGTGTTCTCAATCCTATACAAAGATTCAGTCTAATTTACCATCTATTAAAGAAGGTAAGGAAGTACTTGTATTTGTTCCTTTGACTGAAGACACAGTAAGTAGATTAAATTTTGGTGGTGGTGATATTTTTAAAATCGAGTGTAATACTCGTGCATCTGTAATGAATTTAGGACAAGGCAATGGGAAAGGTATTGTATTAACATTAACTCGAAAATATGGATTGTGTTCTCAAAGAACGGTTGATGTTCAGGTAGATACTAATCGTAAATGTGCTATGTTATTTAACGATCAACAAGCTGCTAATGTCAAAGGTCCAGGTTTATATTGCGTAACTAAACTTAATGAAAAGAGTGGGGTATTTCAAGATAGATTAAAGAGCGATACATCATTGACTGTTGAATATGTGGAAGTGCACGGCGGGAAAGTAAAAGTATGGCATAGGTATTGTAAGCGAACTCTAGGTCAAAACTTTGCGAGTTTCCTATTAAGTAAGAAAGTTGAGGATAAATCTCATACAGCTAGTGATGATGATGATACTATAAGTTTGTATGAGGTAATGTTAAGAGGTCTATTGCGGTCATGCCCAAGTAGTTCGACATTAATATTTCCATCTGATGATTGTGATGAAAACTCAGAAGCTTGGGTTAATAGAGATGATGGTAAATTAGCTTTGTCTTTTTTAATGAGCTTTAGCCCTGCATCAATCTTAAGTACTCTAAAGAATTTGAAAGATAAAGAAGTACTTGAAAAAGTACAACTTCTGCAGAGGTATATTTCTCAATGTGATTTAACTCCTGATGACGAACATCTGCCTATAATATGTGAGAGAATAAAATATAAGTTTTTTGAAACACATGAGAAAATAAGTTCATATAATAATATAGAGGATCGTTTGACAACATCTGGTAGTTCATTTTTTACTCTACTTCGTACTAAAATAGAAGAGGACAAAGAAGGTATTTTACCTGGGGTTCTTGCTATTGCTGCTCATCAATTTCAGAATGATTTAGCTCCTGATACTAAATCAAATATGTTCTTTGTTGGTATATTATCTGAACAAGGAAAGCATGGCATGATTAAGGAAGTACGAGAACTCTTCGGTAAGAATCCAGATCAAACATTAATTGGTGATCCATATTCACTAATTGCATTTGATAGTTGTAAATTAATAGGGTTACAGATCTCTCCTGCTCTCAAGCTCATGGGAAGTGTATTAGGACCTACTTGTACTGCTCAGGAATTAGTTGATAAAGCAAGAGGCTATGTTATGGATATATATTGGAAAAATATAGTAGTACCGAATATGGTATTGGACTGTGTTGAGTTTGGAAATGCACAAAATGTCTCTTTATGTGCTGGACAAGATATGGCACTGGAAAATAGTAGTGACAACGTAAGTATAATAAGTGGGGCTAATGTTTGTTGTTTTGGTAGTTGTGATCCAAATCCATATAGTAGAATATGACGTAGACAATATGTTGTTTAGATCTGGCCTTAAGACTATAGAGTTTGCTGTTGAAAAATTAATATTCAGTAAATGTTGTTTAGTGGTTATAATCTAAATCCATATAGTAGAGTCAGGTAGACAATATGTTGTTTAGATCTGGCCTTAAGACTATAGAGTTTGCTGTTGAGAAATTAATATTAAATGAATGTTGTTTTGGTGGTTGTGATCCAAATCCATATAGTAGAATATGACGTAGACAACATGTTGTTTAGATCTGGCCTTAAGACTATAGAGTTTGCTGTTGAGAAATTAATATTAAATGAATGTTGTTTTGGTGGTTGTGATCCAAATCCATATAGTAGAGTGAGATAGACAACATGTTGTTTAGATCTGGCCCTAAGACTATAGGGTCTGCTGTTGAAAAGTTAATATTAAATAAATGTGATAAGAATCATATTAGTAAGATTGAAGTACTTCTGTTTTTTAATTGGAACAATATTGTTGGAGAAGAAATATCACAAGTTGCTAAGCCAAAGAAACTATCGTTCTTAAATGCTATGAACACAGGAGTTTTATATCTTGTTGTGAATAATGGAGGTGTGGCAATTAATATACAATATGCCATTCCAATTATTATAGAAAAGATTTCTGTTTTTTTTGGGTTTAAAGTAGTTAATATAATAAAAATTAGGCAACAGTTATAGTATTTTGTAACTATTAATCTATTTATTGTTATTGTCGAGTATATTGTATACAAGTGAATGAAGTAGTACTTAGATATTGTAATGGTGCTGAGATTATGTGTTATCAATAGAATTATATTTTTGTTGTAAGTGCTGATATGATAAATGAATCTAAGTTCCCATCTAATACAGAATTTACATTACCTACTTCATGCCCTGTGCGTATATCCTTTACCATTTGATATGGATGCATAACATAGATCTAATTTGATTATCCCATCCTATATTGCATCTTCATGGGTATATTTGAATATAGTTATATAAATTTAGTGTTGAATATTATTACTAATGTATCATGTATAATGATGCATACTGTTAATTATTTTTATAGTTAATAGAGCTACTGGTATATAAATTAGTGATTTCATATTAAGTAATACTATTATAAATTTATTAACCTAAAGTGTTGTTTTTTATGTACTTTACAATTTTTATGTAATGTATTACACTAATTAAGTAATGAATTCTATTACATCCTTTAAAATTAGTTGGTCTTAGAAAATGAATAAAACACAATCTTTGAGTGTATTGCTCACATGTTTTCTGATTTTTGCTGCTGCAGCTTTATTATATCGCTTTAGAAACGATATTGGTGGGTACCCATATTTAAATGTGGCTGCTATATTAATTATGGCAGTGATGGCTATTGCTATGCTTGTCACTATTGTACACATAGCTATGATGTGTTCTCAATCCTATACAAAGATTGAGGCTGCTTTACCATCTATTGAAGAAGGTAAGCAAGTAATAGTATTTGTCCCCTTGACTGAAAACACAGTAAGGAGATTAAATTTTGGTAGTGAGATTTCTAAAATCGAGTGTGATGGTCGTGCATCTATACTGAATTTAGGACCAAAACGAGAGAAAAGTATTGTATTAAAAGTAACTCGAAAATATGGATTATGTTCTCAAAAAACGGTTAATGTTGGTGTAGATGGTAGTCGTAAATGTGCTGTATTGTTTAACAATCAACAAGCTGCTCAGATTGAAGGTCCAGGTTTATATTGCATAACTAAGTTTAATAAAAATAGTGAGAAATTGCGAAGTGAATTACAGGACGATATATCAATGAGTATTGAGTATGTGGAAACAACACATGCTGGAGACCTACTAGTGTATTATACGTATAATAGGCGACAGCTAACTGAAAGCTCTATGAGTTTCCTGTTAAATAAGAACGTTGAGGATAAATCTCATACAGCTAGTGATGGTGGTGATACTATAACTTTGTATGAGGTGGTATTAAGAGGTCTATTGCGTTCATGTCCAAGTAGTCCGACATTGATATTTCCATCTGATGATTGTCAAGACTCAGAAGCTTGGGTTAATAGCGGTGACGGTAGGTTAGCTTTGTCTTTTTTACTGCACTTTAGCCCTGCATCAATTTTAGGTAGTGCAGATAGGTTGAAAGATAAAACACTAGTTCAAAAAGTACGCTTCTTCCGGGATTATATTATTGAAAAGGATTTAAATCCTAATGACGACGATTTGCCTGTACTAGGTGATAAAATAAAATATAAGTTTTTTGAGACACATGACAAACTATCTTCATATCGTAATCTAGAGAATCGTTTTACAACACGTGGTATATCATTTTTTAGGCTACTTCGTGATCAAGTACAAGGAGATGATATTGTAGCTGGGATGCTTGCTCTTGCGGCTCATCAATTTCGAGATGCTACGGAGCCTGAGACTAGATCAAATATGTGCCTTAGGAATATTTTAAATGTAGAAGGAAAGCATGATATGACCGAGGAGGTAAGACAACTCTTCGGTAGTGGGCCAGATTCACTATCAGGTAATGATCCATATTCAATAATTACATTTGCTAGTTATAAATTAATGGGGTTAGGTATCTCTCCTGCTCTCAAGTTCCTGCAACCGTCATTAGGACCTGCTTGTACTCTTCGGGAGTTAGTTAATGGTGCAAGAAAATATGTTATGGATATATATTGGAGCAATATAGTAGTGCCGGATATGGCACTAGATGGTGTTAACTTTGGACCTATAGAAGATACCTGTTTATGTACTGGAAGAGATATAGAAATAGACAGTAGTAGTGACGACGTAAGTCTAACTAGTGAGATTGATGTTTGTTGTTTTGGTGGTTGTAGTATGAATCCATATAGTAGAATGAGGTAGACAACATGTTGTTTAGATCTGGCCTTAAGACTATAGAGTTTGCTGTTGAGAAATTAATATTAAGTAAATGTTGTTTTAGTGGTTATAATCTAAATCCATATAGTAGAGTGAGATAGACAACATGTTGTTTAGATCTGGCCCTAAGACTATAGGGTCTGCTGTTGAAAAGTTAATATTAAATAAATGTGATAAGAATCATATTAGTAAGATTGAAGTACTTCTGTTTTTTAATTGGAACAATATTGTTGGAGAAGAAATATCACAAGTTGCTAAGCCAAAGAAACTATCGTTCTTAAATGCTATGAACACAGGAGTTTTATATCTTGTTGTGAATAATGGAGGTGTGGCAATTAATATACAATATGCCATTCCAATTATTATAGAAAAGATTTCTGTTTTTTTTGGGTTTAAAGTAGTTAATATAATAAAAATTAGGCAACAGTTATAGTATGTAATTATTAATCTATTTATTGTTATTGTCGAGTATATTGTATACAAGTGAATGAAGTAGTACTTAGATATTGTAATGGTGCTGAGATTATGTGTTATCAATAGAATTATATTTTTGTTGTAAGTGCTGATATGATAAATGAATCTAAGTTCCCATCTAATACAGAATTTATATTACCCACTTCATGCCCTGTGCGTATATCCTTTACCATTTGATATGGATGCATAACATAGATCTAATTTGATTATCCCATCCTATATTGCATCTTTAGGGTATATTGAATATAGTTACTATAAATTTAGTATTGAATATTATTACTAATGTATCATGTATAATGATACATACTGTTAATTATTTTTATAGTTAATAGAGCTGCTGGTATATAAATTAGTGATTTCATATTAAGTAATACTGCTATAAGTTTGTTAACCTAAGGCATTGTTTTTTTAATGTACTGTACAATTTTTATGTAATGTGTTACACTAATTAAGTAATGAATTCTATAATATACATCCTATTTAAAATTAGTTGGTCTTAGAAAATGAATAAAACCCAATCTTTGAGTGTATTACTCACATGTTTTCTGATTTTTGCTGCTGCAGCTTTATTATATCGCTTTAGAAACGATATTAGTGGGTCATATCCATATTTAAATGTGGCTGCTATATTAATTATGGCAGTGATGGCTATTGCTATGCTTGTCACTATTGTACACATAGCTATGATGTGTTCTCAATCCTATACAAAGATTGAGGCTGCTTTACCATCTATTGAAGAAGGTAAGCAAGTAATAGTATTTGTCCCCTTGACTGAAAACACAGTAAGGAGATTAAATTTTGGTAATGAGATTTCTAAAATCGAGTGTGATGATCGTGCATCTATACTGAATTTAGGACCAAAACGAGAGAAAAGTATTGTATTAAAAGTAACTCGAAAATATGGATTATGTTCTCAAAAAACGGTTAATGTTGGTGTAGATGGTAGTCGTAAATGTGCTGTATTGTTTAACAATCAACAAGCTGCTCAGATTGAAGGTCCAGGTTTATATTGCATAACTAAATTTAATAAAAATAGTGAGAAATTTCGAAGTCAATACCAAGACGATGCATCAATGAATATTGAGTATGTGGAAATGGAAGGCGGGAACCTACTAATGTATTATACGTATTATAGGCGACAGCTAAGTAAAGACTATATGGATTTCCTGTTACATAAGAAAGTTGAGGATAAATCTCATACAGCTAGTGATGGTGGTGATACTATAACTTTGTATGAGGTGGTATTAAGAGGTCTATTGCGTTCATGTCCAAGTAGTCCGACATTGATATTTCCATCTGATGATTGTCAAGACTCAGAAGCTTGGGTTAATAGCGGTGACGGTAGGTTAGCTTTGTCTTTTTTACTGCACTTTAGCCCTGCATCAATTTTAAGTAGTGCAGATAGGTTGAAAGATAAAACACTAGTTCAAAAAGTACGCTTATTCCGGGATTATATTATTGAAAAGGATTTAAATCCTAATGACGACGATTTGCCTGTACTAGGTGATAAAATAAAATATAAGTTTTTTGAGACACATGACAGACTATCTTCATATCGTAATCTAGAGAATCGTTTTACAACATCTGGTAGATCATTTTTGGAGCTACTTAGTGATAAAGTAAGAGAAGATGATATTGTAGCTGGGATGCTTGCTCTTGCGGCTCATCAATTTCAAGATGCTATAGAGCCTGAGACTAGGTCAAATATGTTACTTAAAAATATTTTAAATGCAGAAGGAAAGCATGATATGGTCGAGGAGGTAAAACAACTCTTCGGTAGTGAGCCAGATTCACTATTAGGTAATGATCCATATTCAATAATTACATTTGCTAGTTATAAATTAATAGGGTTAGATATCTCTCCTGCTCTCAATTTACTGCAAGCGTCATTAGGACCTAGTTGTACTCTTCAGGAGTTAGTTAATGGTGCAAGAAAATATGTTATGAGTATATATTGGAGCAATATAGTAGTGTCGGATGTGGTACTAGATGGTGTTAACTTTGGACCTATAGAAGATACCTGTTTATGTACTGGAAGAGATATAGAAATAGACAGTAGTAGTGACGACGTAAGTCTAACTAGTGAGATTGATGTTTGTTGTTTTGGTGGTTGTAGTATGAATCCATATAGTAGAATGAGGTAGACAATATGTTGTTTAGATCTGGCCTTAAGACTATAGAGTTTGCTGTTGAGAAATTAATATTAAATAAATGTTGTTTTAGTGGTTATAATCTAAATCCATATAGTAGAGTGAGGTAGACAACATGTTGTTTAGATCTGGCCCTAAGACTATAGGGTCTGCTGTTGAAAAGTTAATATTAAATAAATGTGATAAGAATCATATTAGTAAGATTGAAGTACTTCTGTTTTTTAATTGGAACAATATTGTTGGAGAAGAAATATCACAAGTTGCTAAGCCAAAGAAACTATCGTTCTTAAATGCTATGAACACAGGAGTTTTATATCTTGTTGTGAATAATGGAGGTGTGGCAATTAATATACAATATGCCATTCCAATTATTATAGAAAAGATTTCTGTTTTTTTTGGGTTTAAAGTAGTTAATATAATAAAAATTAGGCAACAGTTATAGTATTTTGTAACTATTAATCTATTTATTGTTATTGTCGAGTATATTGTATACAAGTGAATGAAGTAGTACTTAGATATTGTAATGGTGCTGAGATTATGTGTTATCAATAGAATTATATTTTTGTTGTAAGTGCTGATATGATAAATGAATCTAAGTTCCCATCTAATACAGAATTTACATTACCTACTTCATGCCCTGTGCGTATATCCTTTACCATTTGATATGGATGCATAACATATGATCTAATTTGATTACCCCATCCTATATTGCATCTTTTGTTGTGTTCTTCTGCCATTTTTTTTTCTTTCTCTTGTAATTTTAGTTGATACAGTCTGCTTTTTAGTAAATTATGTGCTTCAGCTAAATTTTGATGTTGAGATCTATTGTTTTGGCATTGTACTACAATTCCAGATGGTATATGTGTAATACGTACAGCACTTTCTGTTTTATTAACGTGTTGACCTCCTGCTCCAGATGCTCTGTATGTATCTATTCGTAAATCTTTGTCGAGGATTTCAATATTAGTATCTTCATTAATTACTGGGGAAACTAATATACTTGAGAAAGTAGTATGACGTTTAGCATTTGAATTGAAAGGAGAGATACGTACTAGTCTGTGAATGCCACTTTCAGTTTTTGCCCACCCGTATGCATTATCTCCTATTACTTTTATAGTAGCAGATTTTACTCCTACTTCTTCTCCATCTAGCTTATGGACAATTTCTGTTTTAAAATTATGGTATATTTCTGCCCACCTTACGTACATTCGGAAAAGCATACTAGACCAATCATTGCTTTCTGTACCTCCAGCTCCAGATTGAATCTCTATAAAGCAATCATTATGATCTGCTTCATTAGAAAATAGACATTCAACTTCTTTTTTTTGAACCTTTTCTTTTAATTTTGCTAAACCTGCTTCTAACTCATTTAGTAGTTCATCTGTATCATTATTTATAACGGATAATAGTTCAGTATAATAATTATACTCTTCCTCTAATTCTGTAAATGAGTTTAGAGTTTTAGATATTCTAGCACGTTCACATAGAATACGTTGTGCTAAAGAATTGTCATCCCACAGGGACGTACTAGAACACTGCAGACTAAGGTCAGCTAATAAACTTGTTAAATTGTCAATGTCAAAGATGACCCCGAATCAACTGTAAAGCCTTACCTAAACTTACTAACTCTTCATCAGCATAGGATTTCGTGATCATAATAGTATAAGAAAAAATTAACTGTTAGATTTTACTCGATTTATTAAAATATACAACAAAAATAAGCATAATAACAACTTTAACATAAATACCATAATCGAATAACTAATTATAGAATACAAAACCTATATTAGGAACGCAAGCTATAAATTGTTAAAGAAAGATTAACCGTTGTTGGGTGGTAGTTCTGCAGAAAAATAACACTTATTCACACAGTGCATCATTTTCACCCATTCATATACGTGTATTATATTGAATAGTGATACTAAAAGATCAATATAAAAATATTATAACTTATACACCTAACTAATTCAATCTTACCATTGTAGTTTTAATAGAAAGTAAAGTTGCTGTCTATATATTGTACATCATCGTTATTTTCTAATAGATCCATTAGATTTGAAATTTTCTTTTGTATTTCTTCATCTTCTATTTTTACAGTATCACTTGCTTTCCAAAATAGTCTAGAAAACTCAGCATCAGAGAATTTATGAAATAGTTGATCTCTTACATTACCAAAATCTTGAACATTACAAATGACATAGTATATCTTTTCTTGAGTATCATCTTGTATAATTTCTTCAACATCTAAAGCGTGTAATTCTATAGCGGTGTTAAACAATGAGTCAAAGCTGTCTATAGATGAAGCTTTATATGCTATGACTCCTACATGATTAAAAAGAAAACTTACACTTCCAGATTCTCCCAATTTACCATTATATTTTGATAGAGCGTGTCTTAATTCAGCTGCTGTTCTATTGCGATTATTAGTTAAAGTTTGAATCATAAGGGCTATATTTCCTGGACCATAACCTTCATATACTACTTCTTCGTAATTATCAGTTTGAGTATTTCCAGTTGCACTTTTGATTGCAGCATCAATTCTGTCTTTAGGAAGATTTTCTTTTTTAGCTGCAATGATTGCAGACCTTAATCTAGAGTTAAATTCTGGATCTGGTAATCCTTGTTTTGCAGCTACAATAATTTCCCGGATTAATTTTGTAAATTTTTGAGCTCTTTTTGCATCTTGAGCTCCTTTCCTATGTTTTATATTTGCAAATTGTGAATGACCAGCCATAATGGTTACCCTCTATTTTAAAATTTTTCCTGTATGTTTTTCTATAATACTAGCTACATTTAAAATTCCTCCCTCATCGTAATAGTTACCTATTACTTGTAAAGAAAGTGGTAAGTTACTTTTTGATAATCCTATTGGAACGGAAATAGCAGGTAATCCTGCTAAACTTGCTGGAACGGTGAATACATCATTTAAATACATAGTTAATGTATCTAATTGTTCGTTTATTGCGAATGCTTCTTTAGGGGTAGTAGGAGTCAGTATGTAGTCAATTTTTTTAAATGACTCAACAAAATCATTTATTACTAAGTGTCTGATACGCTGTGCTTTATTATAGTATGCGTCGTAATATCCTGATGATAATACATATGCTCCAATTAATATTCTGCGTTTTACTTCTGTTCCAAAATTATGTCCACGTGTTAACTCGTACATCTCATTAATGTCATCAGATGATATGCGTGCTCCATACCTTATTCCATCATATCTTGCAAGGTTAGAAGATGCTTCTGCAGAACATATAATATAATATACAGGTAATGCATAACTTGTATGTGGTAAACTAATTTCTATAATTTCAGCTCCTTCATCCTTGAGATATTGTATTCCCTTGGCCCACATTTCTGAAACTTCAGTATATTCTTGATATTTACCCGATAATTCATACTCCTTTGGTATGCCAATACGTTTACCTTTAATTGTATGTGTAATACTTTCAGAAAATTTAGGGACAGCTATATTAGCAGAAGTTGAATCTTGAATATCATATCCACAAATTGACTGTAACATTAAGGATGCATCTTCTACTGTACGTGTCAGTACTCCTGCTTGGTCAAGAGAGCTAGCAAATGCTATCATACCAAACCTTGAACATCTTCCATATGTTGGTTTCAGCCCTACTATCCCGCATAGTGCTGCAGGTTGACGTACTGATCCACCTGTATCACTACCTAAAGCACCAGCACATAAGAATCCTGCTACAGCAGCACTTGAACCACCTGATGATCCTCCAGGTACAACTTCAACACCATCTGCTCTTACCCATGGATTTTTTACATGTCCAAAACAACTGTTAGAATTTGATGATCCCATCGCAAATTCATCCATGTTTAACTTTCCTAGCATGACAGCTCCATTGTCAAGTAGCCGTTTAGTAACAGTTGAATCATATTGAGGGGTAAAATTTTTTAATATGTTAGAACATGCTGTTGTTCTAACGTGTTTTGTACAGAATAAATCTTTTATACCCACTGGAATTCCAGTTAAAGGAGTTAAATTTTCTTTTTGATGTGTAAAGATGTAATCTGCTTTTTCAGCTGCACTTAAAGCAATTTCTGGTGTTTTGGTTATAAAAGCATTTAATTTTTCGTTGTTAACTGCTTCAATATGAAGTTTAGTTAATTCTACAGCGGAGAATTCTCTTTTTTTTAAGTTGTCATGCATTTCTGCAATAGATAATTTTAAAATGTTTTTCATGTTTGAGTAAGTAGATAAGAGTGGCTGTAAATTACCATATTATCTACGATAAAACAATTAAATTTTTGGTAATTTAAAAATATACTTGATAAACTGAAAGTAATTCACTGAAAATCTATTGTTTATTTTGAAAATCAGGTATTTGTAACTTATATCGTCTTTTCATGAATATGGATATTAAACTCAATTATAAAAATAACTGTGAATAGATTAGGAATTTAAGATTTGTTGTTGGGTATCTAATTTTTTAAAAGTTTGGGTATTGATATTTATTGGATAGGGTATATAATATCTTGTATCTAGTTATGCAATCATTTTTTTTGAGTTACCTAAGGAGGTAGGGTATGGTAAGTATGCCCCACTGGCCTAAACCTATAGGTTTAGCACCGGCTGATCTGGTTTGTGATATGATTCCTGGTAGAATGAGACAATTATTAGATAGGCTAGGTAATCCTGAAAAAAAATTACCTCCAGTGATACATATTGCTGGAACTAATGGTAAGGGGTCAACTATATCGTTTATACGTTATATTTTGAATTCTGCAGGTCTAAAAACTCATATTTACACTTCGCCACACTTAGTAGAATTTAATGAAAGAGTAGTCCTTGCTGGAAAAAGAATATCTGATCAATATTTACATGAGGTTATAGAGATTTGTAGAGAAGCCAGTGAGGGTATCCCTGTTACTTTTTTTGAAGGTACAACTGCAGCAATATTATTAGCATTTTCAAAAGTTGACGCAGATATTGTATTAGTAGAAACAGGTGTTGGTGGACGTCTTGATGCAACAAATGTAGTACACCCAATATTAAATATTATTACTTCAATATCATTAGAGCATACAGAAGCATTAGGCAATACTGTTGAATTAATAGCTGGTGAGAAAGCTGGAATAATGAAAGAGAATGTTACTTGTGTTATTGCCCCACAAGATCAAGAATCAATAATGAACGTTCTAGAATATCATGCAATTAAGAAAAACGTTCCGTTATACCGAGGGGGAATTGATTGGTTTTGTGAAAGGAAAGGCGATAGTATGCTTTTTAAGAGTAGTGTTGATGAGTTACTTTTTCCATTGCCCTCATTACGTGGAGAACATCAGATAATAAATGCAGGTAATGCCATAGCTGCTTGTAGTATACTTTCTGGTAAGTTTGGGTATAATATAGATTATGAAAATATTGTTCAAGGTTTAAAAGAAGCTTATTGGCCAGCTAGATTAGAAAAAATTACTACTGGTTTCCTATCTAAAATGGTGCCTCAACTTTGGGATTTGTTTTTAGATGGGGCTCATAATCCTGCCGGAGGTGAAATGCTATCACGTTGGATACAGAATAATGAATTAGGAGATTTGTACATTATTATTGGAATGACTAGAGAAAAAGATAGTGCTGTATTTTTAAATTATTTAAAACCTTATATAAAATTCTTGTCTAGTGTTTGTATAAAATCTGAACCAAGAGCTCAAACTGCAGCAGAACTATTACAGACTGCATTGTCATTAGGTATAAAAGCTGTTGCGGCTAAGACTTTGGCAGATGCAATTTCTAAAATATTAGAAGTAGGAGATTGTAATAGAAAGTCTACAATTTTAATTTGTGGGTCATTATATTTAGCCGGAGATGTTTTATTAGAAAACAGTATGGAGTAATATATTTCTGCAGAGTTATTTAATTTGATACATGCAGTTTTATTATTATCTTGAAGTTTTTATAGAGAAAGTCGAGTTAAGGTAACACGGTATCCTTCTGTCATGTATTTATTAATGATTCTCAGCATGGGAACTGAGTGTAATATTGTAAATTTATGTGAGTTTATAATGTATGCTAGTTATTATTTCTTATCCATTAAAGGCATTATATCTTAGAAGTAGAAGGGTTATTAATTAACATATATTTAATAGCATCAAGCTAAATTATCAATACTGTAGATTATATTTTTATGAGTTCCTAGTTTTTAGGGCTTTTGATAAAGGAGGTTATACTTAAGTTAGTATAAATGGATTGCATATAAAGCTATATTGATTGAATATTCAAGCTTGATATTGGGTTTTCGTTTGATTTGTTTATAAATGCTGTAGCATGTGGCGTATAGTTTTGTTATTATTGAGCTTTTATGAGTATTTTGCTAATTCATTATGAATATAAGAATTGGGACGAGAGGAAGTATTTTAGCGATAGCACAGACATTAGAAATTAAAAATCTGTTAAACAGATATTTTCCTGAAATTAGTGTTCAAATTGTTAAAATTAAGACTTCTGGAGATATCAATAATCAGGTTCCTCTGAGTGCTATAGGTGGAAAAAGCTTATTTATAAAGGAAATAGAGGAAGCATTATTAATGGGGAAAGTAGATTTAGCTGTGCATTCAGTAAAAGACATACCAGCATTTTATTGTGAGGGGTTGATCATTCCTTGTGTGTTAAAACGTAATAGCCCATATGATGTTTTTATTTCATCTAAGCATAAAGATATAAAATCACTTCCTCTTAATGCAACCATAGGTACATCTTCTGTGAGAAGAAAAGTACAGTTAAATTATTTGCGTCCAGATCTTCAAGTAGTTCCTGTTAGAGGTAATATAGACACTAGAATATTAAAGGCTAATGTTGGTGAATTTGATGGTATAGTATTGGCTGAAGCTGGATTAATCAGAATAAATAGATGTGATGTAATTAAAGAAATATTAAGTCCTAAAATAATGTTAAGTGCAGTAGGACAAGGTGCAATAGGTATTCAATGCAGAGTTGATGATCATAGTATAATAAATAAGATTAAGGTTTTAAATTGCCATCAGTCTTACGTTTGTGTAATGGCTGAAAGAAGTTTTTTAAAAACAATTAATGGTTCTTGTGATACGCCATTAGCAGCGCTAGCTCAGTACGTTAATAACGATACAATTCATATGTCTTGTATGCTTGCAAATGAAAAAAATATGGTATTTGCAAGCTGCTGCTTTAATGAGTGTGATGCGGAAAAATCAGGTATTAATATGGGAAAGAAATTAATGGATGAATTGAGTCAGTATTATTAAAAATATTAGTATTTTTTATTATTATAGTATTAATTTGCGTTGGTTTCTAAGTAAGAATAACAATTTTTTGTTGTATTATATGTTTTGATATACTTGACTTGATATTAGATGTGCTTTTATAATTTATATATAAATTAATTATAATTCATAATAAGTAAAAGTATTATATTGAGATTAGTATATGTTTAGTAAAATGTCTTTGGAAGATCAAAAAAAATATAATGATTTATTATGTAAAAAAGTAACAAGTTTGCCATTTATTGAAGTTTCAGGATGTTTTGTCATAGGTACGACTGATTCTAATGGTGAGTTAAATGTTAGGGTAACTAAAACTCATGTAGATCAAGAGCAAATACCTTTTGGGACACAGTCAGGAAATAAGCTGATTTTAATGAAGTGTAGAATGCCAAGTAGTTTTGTAATGGAGGAAGAACCGTTAAGGAATACGATTAATCCTATTGCCAAATTTTCTAGTACTTTTGAAGTAAATATGTACTTTTTAGTTAACGATGGATCTGCTACAGACTTCTTTCTTAATGTATGGCGGAAAACACACTATAGAAAGTATAAACGTTTTGCAAATTTTTGTGGTTATGGAAAGTTTGTATATGCTAGAGTACGTACTGCATCGAATGATAAAGATTTTGATGAGTTTGAAGCTTTAGCAAATGTAGCCCAATTAAAAGCAAATTTTACTGTACAACAAGAAATCAAAGGTTTACTGTCAAGTAAGAAAAAAGTGATAGTACGATCTACTATAGATGGGTCAGAATTAGGTGCAGTTGGTGGTGAAGGTATAGTAGGCAAACATCTGGAAATGAAAGAAGTTCCAACAGATGATTTACTCGGTGGAATATTTACGCAAGGTGAGTCAAAATTAGGTGCAGTTGGTGGTGAAAGTGTAGTAGGCAAACATCTGGAAATGAAAGAAGTTCCAACAGATGATTTACTCGGTGGAATATTTACGCAAGATGAGTCAAAATTAGGTGCAGTTGGTGGTGAAGGTATAGCAGCCAAACATCCGAAAAAGAAGAAAGAAGTTCCACCAATGGTAAATGAAGTAATTACGGTATTACAGAATATTTCTGTTGAGCTTGAGAAGGTGATCAGTAAGGACGGTAAAACATGATTTTGTAATGTTATAATGGTGCTTTTTATAGATGAAATCATATTTATAAATATTTTTGAGATATAGGATAATGAACTGTATTCAATATTAATAGTTTCAGGTAATACACTATAATGAAAGCATTGTAAGTTGTAGTAGTTAACTATATTTAGTGTAAAAGTTTAGAGACAGAAAAATTACAGTATAAGTTTGTGTAAAAATCATCATCTTTATTTGTATAATTTGTTTATTTTAATTAAAAAATACATACTATCATAATAAAATTAGGTAAGTTTGGTGGTAGTATATGTTTAGTAATAAATCCTTAGAAGATCTTATATCATGTAATAGTGTTCTATGTGCTAAGATAACCTCTCTTTTAAAGCTTCAAGTCAAAGAGTGTTATTTAATTGGTACTAATGGCCCTAGAGGTAAATTATTAGTTAGAGTTACTAAAACTCAAGAAAATCTTTCTTTAGGTGTGGGTGTAGATCTAGGAAAGAATCTTTTCTTAATAAAGTGTAGAATACCACGTAGTGTAGTAATGCAAGATCGAGAGCTTAGGTCTCTTGTAGGTGGTCCTGTAATATTGAAGCGCTATGTTAAGCTCAATTTATACTTTATGGCTAAGGCAGAATGTTTTTCAGATTTTTTTTACAATATATGGAAACAAGTAGTAGAGTATGATGGATATAAGGATGTTTTTAATTTTTGTTCTTATGGTAAACTTGTATTTGTTAGAGTACGTGGAGGAGATAGTGATAAACATTTTAATGAGTATCAAGCCTTAAAGAATATTGCGCAGTTAAATGCAGATTTTCTTTTGGAAGAAGAGAAAGGTTTATTGTCACGTAAAAAAGTACAGAAGTTAATAGAATCAGTAGATAATAGTGATGATTCATCCTTAGGTGCAGTAGGTGGAGCTTTAAGAGTGGTACCTAGTTTTCAGCAATCTAAACATCGGATACTAAAAAGTCGTGAATGTGAGTCAAAAGATAACATGATTCAATATTTAGAAGATCTTTCTATACAACTTGAAGCTATGATTAGTAAAGATGAAGTGATTACATATTTAAAGAATATCTCTGTTCAATTTGAAAATATGATCAGTAGAGATGATGAGTTATGTGGTCTAAAATAGCCAAGTCTTAAAGGCGATATCTAAAATGGTAATGCTAGTTATTTTCGTTATGCTTGCCTAAGTATATTTTTAAATATGGTAGTTGAGGTTTGTCTTAATATGATCAGTAGGATGACAAGTTATGTGGTTTAAAATAGTCAAATCTTAAAGACGATATCTAAAGTAGTAATGCTAGTTGTTTTCGTTATGCTTGCCTAAGTGTATTTTTAGTATGTAGTTGAGATTTGTCTTAAAGTTTTTTTTATTGGTTAGTAAAATGTTACTA
Organism: Ehrlichia chaffeensis str. Arkansas; assembly: GCF_000013145.1. NCBI lineage: Bacteria > Pseudomonadati > Pseudomonadota > Alphaproteobacteria > Rickettsiales > Anaplasmataceae > Ehrlichia > Ehrlichia chaffeensis. Next base: position 706,902 of record NC_007799.1, on the reverse strand, counting down.
TTTTCAATCTGTATTTGTCCTTAATCCATTATAAAAGTTAATATGAAGCCGTTTTGATCTCATGGTTAAAATATATTACATTAATGGATTGTATTTAGCATGCTCGTAACTACTAATAATTGAAAAGCTTCTATTATGCGATAACATATTGGGAATGTTAAAATTGTAATAGGTTAAATGTGTTTAATAATAGAAATGTACAAAACAGAAAAACTTATAATAAAGCTTTATGTAGTGCATTGTCATCTTGTTACGGAATAAGATTGAAGTCAGCTTACGTAATAGGTAATACTGAAGGTGAGCGAATGTTAGTGCATGCCTCTAAGACTCATAAAGATCCACTTTATAAACATGTTCCAGCTTCAGGATCTGTTTTATTTTTACTAAAAGGTAGTTTATCAAAAGATCAAGTATTAAACAATCCAGAGTTGCGTGGTTTGCTGGGAAGTAGTTTTGGAATGTTTACTCGTAGTCTAAAATTTCAGTGTTACCTTCTAGTACCAGAAAACAGGGTAAATCGGTTTTATGCTCGAGTGTTTCTAGAAACATCATTAGGAAATGGGCGATCTTATAATAATCTTGGTTGTTATGGTAATATTATATTGGGTCATGTACATGGTGGACCATATAGTAATGTTTTTGATGAAACAAAAGATTTAGCAACTTTTGTAGGGTTAGATGCAACCTTTTTAGTCTCAAAAAGTGTAGGAAGTTGTTGTTATAAGACTGAAGAGCGAGAATTTGTTAACAGCTCGGATTTTGTAGATTTAGAGACGGGGAGTAATGAAGAACAAAGTGTATTGCAACAACAATCAAATCAGTCAAATCGGCGTTTGGAGAGAGTAGTGGCACAATTAGAAGATGTTGTTATATCTAATGTAAGTAGTAGTCCTGGTGTGCAGCGTTGAACTAAAAAGATCGTATGATTAATATGAATAAAAACAGTACTTGTCTTACTTCGTCATTCAAGTTGTTGATGTTATGATTCTGCATTTGGTAGGAGTTTTCATACTATTGTCTGTATATAAATAATAAATATTAGTTGTAATATTCTGTGTTAGTGTAGGTAACAAATGGATTTTGAATACTATGGGATTGTGTAAATTATTTTATTTGCTGATTTATTAAATATAATAAATCTTATAAAAATCCATATTCAGCGGTTAGAATATTTTTATATTAATGAATACAATTTTTAATTGAAGTTTATCATAATAAAAGTTAATATAGAAATATATTATGTAGACAATTTTATGTTGTATGTTAGGTGAAATATGTTTAACTGATAAAATAAAATTTAATACCCTGTTACAGGAAAAGTTATTAACTCTTGATTGTGTACAGTTACAAGCAGTTTATCCAATAGGTATTACTGATTCTAAAGGTCAGTTAATAGTGCAGAGTACTAAAACTCATCGAAGAAGAAAGTTACCTCTTCCAGGTCCAAGGAGTAACCTATTTTTACTTAGATGTAGGTTACCGGCTGCTGCAGTAGAAGATGATGAAGAATTAAGAGGTTTACTGGGTGAACCTGGTATATTAACTGCTTATTATAACATAAGTGTATACTATATGGTGCATAGTAAAAACCTTGATCCGTTTCTGTTACATGCGGCAAGTAATATGTCACTATGTCGAAAAAATTTTGTAGGTCTTGGTAATTACGGTGGGATTGTAATCGTTAGAGGTCATGGTACAAAATATGATGAAGATTTTAGTGAAGAAAGAGACTTAGTACAAATTGGTGGTTTAAGTAATGTAAAATTTTTATCTGAAGAAGATTTTACGAAATATTTTGAAGTAGAACAGGCTGAAGTAGAACAAGCTGCAGCACAACAAGAAGTATCAGGTGCAGATGTAGTATCTGAGAGTTCTGGTAGTGGACAAGATAAGGATAAACTAGCAGCCGAAGTCATGACACAATTAATGGGTCTTTCTATTGAAGGCATTGAATCTCAGTTTCCTGAAAAGCATAAGTAATATTGAAAAAATATTTCTAACTTTATAGAAAACCTGGGATTCTCTGGTTTCCTACAGGAGGTGGTAATCCATGTTTCAAATGTTAAGTTATATAATATGGTCAATTAATAGTACAGGGAGCATGACAGAAATGTATATTGCTTTATATGTATAAGATCTATCATAGTAATATAAAACTGCTGTAATTTCTTGGATACGGAATTGTTTGACGTACATGGGTGTACGGTCTATGATTTTTCATAAAACTGTGTTTATATCATAATAATATAGTATTCTATAATTTATAATATATTGTTGTGTGATATTCTATAGCAATATTATCCGTAATTTAAGGTATTGCAGAGTTTTTGTAATATTAATATGATATATAGGAATAATATTATTAAATTATAGTGGTTATGTATATGCTAAACAGACAGTATATTAGAGGAAGGACGACTTATAATCTGAGTTTATGTAATAAACTTTCAATATGTGCAGTAAATCTAAAGTCGTGTTATGTAATAGGTAATACTGGACCTAGAGGTAAGACACTAGTGCGTGTTACTCAAACTCATAAGGATGAGAAATTACCTATTCCGAACACGGGAGACACTATATTTTTATTAAAGGGTAATATACCAGCTTATATTTTAAGAGATGATCCAGAATTACGTCGTTTGACAGGTAAACGGAATCTGGGGCCATTCACTCGTTCTGCACATTTCCATATATACCTTGTAGTTAGCGAATCTAAAATTGATGAATTTAGGCAAGATGTATCTTCTAATGTTGACCGAGATGGTAAAGTGTTTACTTGTGGTAACCTTGGTTATTATGGAGACCTTGTATTAGGTAGAATACCTGGAGGTCCTTATGATTGTGCATTTAATGAATGCCGTGACTTGGAATATTTTTCAGGATTAGATTTAGACTTTGTAGTATCCAAACAAAAACCTGATGATTCTTCATGTTGTCAAAGTTGTATTCCAAGAAGCACAAAACAGGATAATACACAAAATGATTCTTCATGTTGTCAAAGTTGTATTCCAAGAAGTACAAAACAGGATGATACCCGAAGACAAAGACCAGAGATGCGTCAAGTATTAGCATGGGATTATGATCTTCAAAGCGCAGTAAACAGTCAGGGTTTTGTAGAGGAAGAACATGCTAGGGCACAAGAAAGAGAAGAGAGAGAGCAGCGATATAGAGTGCGTGCTGAAGTAATGACAGAGTTAATGGATATTTCTGTTGCTGGAATTGAACGTGACCTTAATATTATACAAAGTCACATGAATAAATAGTGTATATATAGGATGTTAATATCTAATGAGTTTGATCACAGATATCTACAAAGGTGGTGTAGGTAAATTAAGAGAAGAAGTGTAGAAGATATTTCTGTTAGGTAAAATAATACTAAGAATGGTATTATGTTAAGTTATAAAGCTTTTAGGTGATGATTTTGTATAATATCAATGGTATCCTTGTATTTTTTTGGAAAAAACCCTACCTATATCAAGACATGTCAAAGTTTGTTGTTGTTGAGATGATTCTTGGTATAGGTTTTATAAAGTAATATAGCAAGATAACATTCTACATGATTTTAGTTATCATGGTAAATTAATTTTATTGCAATTTAGAGATAAAGGTTACTCGTATTAGTAGTTTTATTTTTATTAGATGATAAAATGAAAAAGTGTAATTTCAATATGGAAAGTTGTGTGTATAACAACATGTGTGTCTATTAGTTATATGTTATGAGATGCTTTTGTTGGTATATTATGTTTCATTTCTAAAATGTAGTACTATAGTTTTTATTTAAGTAAGATAGGTATCAATAATTGTTAAATCAGTGTTTGTTGATTAGTAACATGTGTGCTATAAGTTAATATATAGAGTTTTAAAGTTTAAGAGATATTATGTTGTCACAAGGTGATTATCAGTCGATATGTAATTTAGCAATTATTGCTCATGTTGATCATGGGAAAACAACGCTATTAGATGGTATGTTAAAACAGAGTGGTACATTTAGAGAAAATCAAGATGTAGCTGAAAGGGTGATGGATAATAATGATTTGGAACGTGAACGTGGTATTACCATTTTAGCAAAGTGTACATCTGTTATTTGGCAAGGTAAGAAAATTAATATAATTGATACTCCAGGACATGCGGATTTTGGTGGAGAGGTAGAAAGAGTATTGTCAATGGCAGATGGAGTGTTACTGCTTGTTGATGCGTCAGAGGGTCCTATGCCTCAGACTAAGTTTGTCTTATCAAAAGCATTGAAAGCTGGATTATTACCAATAGTGATTATAAATAAAGTTGATAGGCCAGATAGTAGAGTAGATGAAGTACTAGATGAAGTGTATGAGTTATTTATCAATCTGGATGCTACTAGTGAGCAATTGGATTTTCCAATATTATATGCATCAGGAAGAAATGGATGGTGTGTTAAAAATTTGTCTGATAATAGGGAAAGTTTAGTACCATTATTTGAAGCGATTGTTGAATATGTAAAGCCTGTTTCTTATGATGCTAATGCACCATTTACTATGTTGTTGACTTTATTAGAGTCGGACAAATTTTTAGGTAGAATATTAACGGGAAAAATATATACAGGTACAATACGGGTTAATGACAGTGTTAAAGTATTGAATTTATCTGGTGAAGTTGTTGAATATGGTAAACTTACAAAGCTTTTGGCATTTTCAGGGGTAAAGCGTATCCCAATTAAAGAGGCAAAAGCTGGGGATATTATTGCTGTTGCAGGTCTTGAGAAGGCTTCTGTATCTGATAGTATTCTTGATAGTTCTATTAATTTTCCTATTACATCAACACCTGTTGATCCTCCAACTATGGCAGTAACTATTAGTGTGAATGACTCGCCATTTGCTGGTACGGAAGGAGTAAAATTGACATCGACTGTTATTAAAGCACGCCTTGTAGCTGAAGCTGAAACAAACGTTGCAATTACAGTTAAAGAGACAGAGCAGGGTGATGCATATGAGGTTGGTGGAAGAGGAGAACTACAGCTTGGAGTGTTAATTGAGACTATGAGAAGGGAAGGTTTTGAACTATCTGTATCTAGACCTCGTGTTTTATTACGTAAAGATGATCAAGGTCAAGTTTTAGAACCTATAGAAGAAGTTGTTATAGATGTAGATGAAGCATACAGCGGTGTGATTATGGAAAAATTAAGTTTCCGTAAAGGTGATATGCGAGATTTACGTCCATCTGGAAAAGATAGAGTGAGAATGATATTTTTAGTTCCTTCACGTGGTCTTATAGGGTATCAGGGAGAATTTTTAACAGACTCTCATGGTACTGGAATTATGAACCGGTTATTCCATAGTTATGCTCCACATAAAGGTAATATTCCTACTAGAAATAATGGAGTTCTTATTTCTACTGATAAAGGTGATGCAGTAGCTTATGCAATATTTAATTTGCAAGATCGGGGTATTATGTTTGTTAAACCTCAAGATAAAGTATATTGTGGAATGATTGTTGGGCTTCATAATCGTGAAAATGATATTGATGTTAATGTATTAAAGGGTAAACAATTAACTAATATAAGAGCAGCAGGTTCAGATGAAGCAGTTAGGTTAGTTCCACCAAAAGTAATGACTTTAGAAGAAATGATAGCATTTATTAATGATGATGAATTAGTTGAATGTACACCTAAATCTATCCGTTTGCGTAAAAAATATTTAGATCCTAATGAACGTAAACGTGCTTCCCGTGCTAGTAAGAATATGGTCTAGTTTAGGTTAAGTATTTAAAAATCATATAATTTTGGATATTTGATAAAGGTTGAGTTTTTATTAACTAAGTATCTTGGTATTTTATTATTAAGAAAAAAGGTAGAGATTTATAGTAACTAATCTTCTATAGGAATATGGAATGCATCCATATTTAGGGGGTTTTAGTGTTTATATTGAATGATATAATTGAAATAAAATCACAGATAGTAAATATTCTTGATATACAAATTGAGTATTTAAAACAATTAGATTTTTCAACAGTGAAAGATCTCCAGTGTATAGAAAAAGAATTACTAGACCTATTAAATTGTAAACGTAAGAAAATTAAGTCTGATATAAGTATTATATCATCTTGTCATGATCAAAATATAATTGAGTTATTGAATAGTGTGTATTTAAATTATAAAAGAGTTCTAAAAATTAGAAATGATTTACTTGTATGATACACTAATGACAAAAAAATATAAAACGTTATAACTGATTTTAAAAGTATATCGTAATAATTGACAGAATTTTTAATGTAGAAGATGATTATATATACTTAAAAATTTGATTTTATTAATAAAATTGGCTATTCTTTTTGATCCTTAAATCAATGGCTTCTTCCCATATTTGTCCATTATGGAGTAATTTACTTTTGTTGTACATAAGCTCCTCTCTTGTTTCTGTTGCATATTCAAAATTTGGACCTTCTACTATTGCATCTACAGGGCATGCTTCTTGGCAGAAACCGCAATATATGCATTTTGTCATGTCTATATCATAGCGTACTGTACGGCGACTACCATCATCTCGTTCTTGAGCTTCAATTGTGATTGCTTGAGCTGGACATATAGCTTCACACAATTTGCATGCTATACAACGTTCTTCTCCATTTTTATACTTGCGTAATGCATGTTCTCCTCTAAACCTTGTACTTAAGGGACCTTTTTCTAATGGATAGTTTAAAGTAACTTTTGGCTTAAACATATAACGTAAAGTAATGTACATACCCCTACAGTTAAGAAGAGCACTACGTATCAAATTTGTGATAGGTGATAACTTTGAAAAATTTTTCTTATAAATCATAAATAGGCCTAATTAATAGTATGCCATATTCTATCTAACCTTATTGCAAAAGGTAAAACAGTATCAGACTTTTTAAATGACAGTGCTACCACATGAGCTTTACCTACGATGTTTTCAAGAGGGATGTATCCAACATCTGTAATAAACCTGCTATCTCGGGAATTATCCCTATTATCTCCTAGTACAAAAACATACCCTTCAGGTACATGATATACAGGAGTGTTGTCAAGTGGGCTACCTGGAACTTCGTCTAATATTTCATGAGTATTTCCATTATATAGAGTTTCTGAATAGCGGCTAATTACCTTTCCGTCATCATCAACAAAATCACCCAGCTTTTCATACTTCATTTTTTCTCCATTAATATACAAAAACCCATCAATGAGCTGTATTTTATCTCCAGGTACTCCAATGACTCTTTTGATATAATGAAGATTCATCTCTTTAGGTGGACGAAATACAACAACATCACCAGCTTTTGGTAGTTTAGAAAAAATGCGACCTTTTATTATTGGTAGTGAAAAGGGAATAGAATGCTTGCTATAACCATAGCTATACTTACTGATAAATATATAGTCACCTACTAACAATGTACTTTTCATTGAACCGGAAGGTATGTGGAATGGTTCAAATAAAAAGACCCGCAGCAATAGAGCTACAACTAAGGCAAGAAATACAGTTGAAAAAAGCCTTATGAAAGAGTAATATTTTTTCAAAGTTATACCATGACTTATATAGAGAAACTATTACCACATCCACACTTAGATTTTGCAATTGGGTTGTTGATTATAAATCTTGACCCATTAATATCTTCAACATAATCTATTATAGAGTGCTTTAAAAGATTATTAGATGCTTGATCTATTAGTAATAGAGGCTTTCCGGTCTCTTCATCAAAAACGGTAAACTTTGCACTGCTTCCTCCCTCTAACTCATCTTCGTCATCGTATTCTTCATCATCATCGTCAAGAAAGTCATAATCGTCGTCTTCATCATCTTCGTCATCAGCAAGTAATGTATTTATATTGCAAATGTTGAAGTTATACTGAAATCCTGAACATCCACCACCAGAAACGGATAGGCATAAAAGAGAATCTGCATCTTCTTCTTGATCAATTAAATGTTTAATTTTATTAACAGCATTTTCTGTAAGGGTTAAGTCTGCACTCTTTAAGTTTGACATATATGCAATACCGAATTAAAAACTAACGAGTGAGTATATCATACTTTTTATTTGTGTCAAATTATAACTATGTTAGATCTAGTAAAATATGCATGTAATCCTACTGAAACAAGAGGTAGAATATTTCATGAAGAGGAAGACCAATATTGCGACTGTTATCAAAGGGATCGTGACCGCATTATATATTCGGGTGCATTCCGTAAATTACAGTATAAAACACAAGTATTTATTAATTATGAAAATGATTATTATAGAACAAGACTAACTCATAGTCTTGAAGTTGCTCAAATAGCAAGGTCATTAAGTAGAAAGCTGAGATTTAATGAAGATTTAACAGAAGCTATATCTTTAGCACATGATTTGGGTCATCCTCCATTTGGGCATGCAGGAGAAGATGCTTTAAATGAGATGACTATGCATCATTTAGGATTTGATCATAATATTCAGGCTCTGAGGATATTAACATTTTTAGAAAAAAGATATATAAAATTTGATGGCATGAACCTTACTTGGGAAACATTGGAAGGAGTAGCTAAACATAATGGTCCTATTACAGGGGAAAATCGAATTAATTCTAATAAAAAAATACATAAGTTTATGTTAGATTATGATTCATATTATAAGTTAGACCTTGACAATTTTTCTAGTGCTGAAGCTCAAATTGCATCTATCTCTGATGATATAGCTTATAATATGCATGATATTGATGATGGAATAAGAGCAAAAATTTTGGTTATAGAGGAATTATTAGAATTACCATTGATTGGGGACATCTTAAAGAAAGTAATAGATGATAACTCTGGATTAAGTGTATCTGATAATCGAATTGTGCATGAGTTTCTAAGAAGAACTGTTGATATTATGTTAATGGATATAATATCTCAGGTTACAAACAATATTAAAGAGTATGATATACGTTCTCATGATGATATTAGGAAGTTAGGTAAAGTATTTGTACATTTTTCTGAAGAAATGAATCAGTATAAAATAGGCTTACAAAACTTTCTTAGAACTAAATTATACAACTACTATAAAGTGAAAAGGGTAAAAAATAAAGTAAAGCGTATAATAAAAGAATTATTTCAAGTTTTTTATGATGATCCACAGATTTTACCTTCTGATTGGGGTGTGAAAGCAATGGATGCTAATTTAATAGATCGATCAATTGTAATTTGTGATTTTATCTCAGGCATGACAGATCGTTTTGCTATTCAAGAGCATAGAAAAATCTTTGATACAACGTACGAGATGTTGGTATTTTAGTAGTATTGATCGTAGTATAGATGTTATACAAATCTATATTAATTATTTTTTTAAGTATTGTTGATATTCAAAGAATTATTTCAAGTTTTTTATAATGATCCACAGATTTTACCTTCTGATTGGGGTGTAAAAGCGATGGATGCTAATTTAATAGATCGATCAATTATGTATTTGTGATTTTATCTCAGGCATGACAGATCGTTTTGCTATTCAAGAGCATAGAAAAATCTTTGATACAACGTATGAAATGTTAGTATTTTAGTAGCATTGATCGTAGTATTATCATACAAGTCTATATTAATTATTTTTTTAATTATTGTTGATATCCAAGGAATTATTTCAAGTTTTTTATGATGATCCACAGATTTTACCTTCTGATTGGGGTGTAAAAGCGATGGATGCTAATTTAATAGATCGATCAATTGTGTATTTGTGATTTTATCTTAGGCATGACAGATCGTTTTGCTATTCAAGAGCATAGAAAAATCTTTGATACAACGTATGAAATATTGGTATTTTAGTAGTATTGATCGTGGGATAGATGTCATACAAGTCTATATTAATTATTTTTTTAAGTATTGTTGATATCCTATGACTGCGGATTATTGAAACCACTTTAATGTATTTAAATATGCATAGCCTTATGTTGATTGTTTAAATGGTTGGAAATTTATTATTTGTAATAATTTGCAAGGATAATCTAAATAGTTTGTATAGGAAGTTTTTATGGCAGATCCAAAACAAGATAATTTACAACAAAATCCTAATTCGCAAGAGGATAATATTCAAAGTTCAGATCAGGTTAATCCTCAGCCTGGTGGAGAAGATCAACAACATGTTGAAGGTCAACCACCGCTAGCCCAACCAGTAGAAGAAGGTGCTGTTGGTGGATTAGATGTTGCTGATTTGCCTTCTCAGCAAGAAACAGGAGAAACTGTAGAAGAAGGTTTGTATGCGGTACCTTTACCTAAAGATCAGAGACCTACTCCTACTCAAGTATTAGAAGAAGATCCTTCTGTTGAAGAAGAAGAAATTGCTCCTCCACTTCCGCCAAGAGGGGATGTAGCTGAGCTTCAGGAAGCAGTTGAAGAAGATCCATTGTATGCGGTACCTTTACCTAAAGGTCAAAGACCTGCTCCTACTCAAGTATTAGAAGAAGATCCTTCTGTTGAAGAAGAGGAAGAAATTGCTCCTCCACTTCCGCCAAGAAACAATGTGGGTGAAGTTGAGCCTCAGGAAGATCCTATATATCAGGGAATACCCGGGCATCAGGAAGAAATGGAAGAAGATCCATATGCGAGTCTTGATCAAGTTTCACAAGGTGCAGGTGCAGATGGAATTCAGGAAAACCCTGTACCTCAAGAAGCAGGTGAAGAACTTGAAGAAGATATATATCAAGATCCTGCTGACTTCCAAGGACTTGGTCAAGGTGGTCAACAGTTAGATCAAGCGGGATATCAAGGTCCTAGTATAGGGGACAGACAGTTAGTGAATGGACCATATGGCTTTAATGATGGTTCGTACGCTATGGAGTTTGACGATGTTATGTGGGAAGGTGTTAGGGATGCAGTTATTCATGATGAAGAGATAGATCCTAAATTTCTAGTAACTGATGGGTTAATGCGTCATATTTGTGATAAAATAGTACAATCTGAAGGAAATTTACCTGAGCCAGATCTAGAAGAAATTGTTAGTATTTTAAAAAATGATAAGGAAGGGATATCTGAACTAATTAATGAGCCAGTGCAAGTTGATATTCCTAATAATCCTGTCCGTGAAGGTAGAAATGTAATGACATTACTGCATTTAGCTTATGCATATAATGTTGATCCAAGGATCATTAACGCTATAGAAAGTGTAGAGAATTCATTCGGCGAGAGTGGTCTTGATGGTTATAATATTCAGGATGCTGATGGAAATTTACCATTGCACCATGCTGCTAAAAATTGTAATGGTCAAGTATTGGATAATTGTATATCTAAGACAAATAGTAATATAATTAATATTAGAAATTTTGGAAATCAATCCCCATTGCATGTTATGGTTCAGAACCCTGGCTGTTCTATAGGGAACATACAGGTTGCTAATGAATGTGGTATGGATTTTAATCTTATAGATCATCCTACTGGTAGGATGCCTATACATTATGCTGCTGAAGCTGCTTCTTCTGAGGTGCTATCATATGTAATCAGAAATACAAAAGCTGAGTCTCCTCAAGCTAGTGCAGTTAATACACAAGATGTAAATGGACGTACTCCATTGCATTGTGCGGCAATCAGCGGTAATTCAAAAGGGTTATCTGTGATGTTATTACAAAATGGTGTAGATTGTGCTGTACGTGATAAGAATTATAGTACACCTTTACATTATGCTGTTGCTGGTAATGATATAAAATCGATAAAAAATTTATGTTCAGTTAAAGGACGTGTTCAAGGTGTTAAAAGTTCTGCTGCATCATTATTATGTGAAGATTTGCAAGGTGATACACCTTTGCATATTGCTTGTAAAGTTGAAGGTACCAAGGCATTTGAAACCGTAAGGCAATCTATAAAAAAGCACCATGGGAAACAAGTTTTGCAAGAATTATTAATAAGAGAAGGAAGTGGGCCTAGGTTAAATGTGTCTGGTTTTGGTTCGCAGAGTATATTATCAGGTGTAAGTGGAGACTTATATGGTTATCTGAATTCACAAAATTTTCCTACTTCTCCAGTGCATGCTGCTGTTAAAGCGAATAATCTACAATTGCTTAATTTATTTTTAAAAAAATCTCCAGATATCCTCAGACAATCGTCCCCTAATGGATTCAATCCTGTTCATATGGCTGCTTTATTTGCAGATGTTAAAACTGTAAAATTGATTATTGAGAACGCTTCAGGAGAAGAAGTTAATGCTCAGAGTGATAGTACACTTACTCCATTACATCTAGCATGTATCCGAGGTGATGGTAGTATAATAAAAAGGATGGTTGAACATGAAAGTGTGAATGTTAATCAAACTATGGGACCCGATCAAAATACTGTGTTGCAATATGCAATTAATAGAGGTAACCATAGTCTTATTAAGAGATTATTGTCCCATCCTTCTATTGATCTTAATGTTAGAAATGCTGATGGTAAAACGTCTGCGCATTCTGCGATGGAAAAAGGAGATTTGAAAACTGTAAAAGCTCTATGTAATGCTGGAGCAGATGTTAATACTGTGGATAATAACGGCCGTTCTGTGATATCTAGTGCTATATATTCAGGACAAAATGAAAAAAAACTTGTTCCTATAGTTAAGCTTTTATTAAATAGTGGTGCAAAAATTGGTCAAAGTGAGGATAAAAATATACTTTTACAAAAGTGTATAAATTCTGGGTATAACAAATTATTAGATTTATTACTGGAACAAGGTGAAAGGATTAATGTAGAAGGTAAAGCATCTCCATTAGTTTCTGCTGTAGTGTCTGGTAATACTCATGCTGTTAAGAAACTGGTTGCTAGTGGTGGAGATATTAATCAAAAAGTCTCTGATGAGAACAGTATTCATTATAAAAATAGTTTGTTAATGATTGCTGTGGAAAACACTGATCTTGTTATGCTGGAATTGTTATCTTCTAAAGGATGTAATGCTACTGCCGTAGGAAGAGATGGTAATACAGCATGTCATATGCTTGTTAACCATCAAGAAAAAGGTTTTGCTGAAAAGGGTGTAAAAACGCTAATATCTAAAGGTGGAAGAACTGCCAGGGATATTCTCTCAAAACAAAATAGTAATGGTGATACACCGCTGCATTTAGCTCTTAAGTTATCTGGTACTAAGATAGCATCTGCTATGATATCTGCTTTGGACAAAAAAGATTTCTCAAAGATTGCGGGAGCAAAAAATGATGCAGGAGAGACGTTATTACATGTAGCTGTTAATTCAGGTAATCCAGATTTAGTAAAATTATTAGTAAGTAATTTAAATAAAGATGTGCTAGAGGCTTTAGCATGTACACCAAATAACAATGGTGATACACCTTTGCATTGTGCACTGAAGAATTATGATGGTAAATGTGCGCGAATAATATTAGAAGGTTGTGATAAAAGGGATTTAAGTGCTGTAATAGGTGTGCAAAATTTGTACGGTAATACAGCATTGCATTTAGCTCTGAGACCTGGTGCTGAAGGCTTACAGACCATTCAGCAAGGTTTGAATGAAGTAGTTGATTTAATGTTAAATGGTTTGGATAAAGAATCTTTGTCAAGTACAGTTAATGTTCGAAATGACGAAGGGAAAACTCCTGTGCATTATGCTGTATCAGGGGATAGTACATATTCCAAAAAATTGATTAAAGCATGTAGTTGCGACACATTAACGATACCTAGTTTGGATGGTAAATTATTATCAGGATGTGTTGAAGGGGAAAGTCATCTTAAAAAGCCTAAAACAATATTAGATAAGGTCTTAGGACGTTCTGTATACAAGACCCTACTAAAATATGAAGCAAAAGCTGCAGTTCATGGTCTACATGGACCCGATTTTAGTAGTCCTAAATCATTACAAGAGGGGATACAAAGTGGAAAGTTTCAGGGAGTCTCTAGTAGTAGTGAATCATTATCAGAAAAGGAAATACAGAGTGAACAGGTTCAGGGATCATCTCCGTTTCAGGAGTTTATTCCTAGTGTTCCTGTTTATAAAACATTAGATGGTGTAGAAGAAGGTGTTGATAGCAGTAAGTCGCAAAAATCTGTGTTGCATAGACTTCCATCTTATTCTCCTGAACTGAATACAATAACAATGAGTCCTACTGTATCTCTAGGTGCATCAGCGAAGGAGAGTGGTTTTGAGACCGATACCGTATCTGTATCTTCCTCTGTGGAGGAAATATCGAGTTTAAGCAGCAGTGGTTTATCATCGTTATCTTCTAGAGGATTGTCATCTTCAAGTGAATCATTATTTCTTAGTGGAATATTTGATAAGGGTGAAGGACAACATAAGGCTTCAGAAGAACAGCTACAAGAATTAAGTGAGGAAATTACAGATATTGTTCAGGGACTACCTCCTATTACATCTGAAGATATAGGTGCTCAAGCAGTATCTCCTAGTACAAGTCAAGGTGCTGATGTGAAAAAAAGTTCTTGCCAGAGCAAATAATTTAGTATAGTAAATATTTGATCTGAAATTTATGGCATATTAATATGCGGGGTAGAGCAGTCTGGTAGCTCGACAGGCTCATAACCTGTAGGTCGCTCGGTTCAAATCCGGTCCCCGCAACTTTTTCATGAAATCTGTGAGTTGTTGTTTGTTTCGTAATATCATAGAAAGTTACTATGTGTAGGTGAAGTATTGCCGTCAGTAGGTGACAGTTTTGAGGTACTTGCCATAAGGTATTTATGCGCTGATTATTATATAAAGTTTCTACTCTTACGTTAAAATTATATTAAAATAATAATAAAAATATTTACTTTACAAAATAGTTCTGTACCCTCATGATTAATATATATGTGTGTTATTAGAGGGTTTATGAGAGATAATAGTCATAAAAAAAATAGGTTGTTTAATAAGCGTAAAATTCATAAGTGGCAAATGGCATATATTGTATTGTCAGTTTCCTACTTAATATTATTGACTAGTGCATTTTTTATCATGTTGTATGGATCTAATAATATACAATTTTTAGCAAGTTACCTTTTGCTAATAGTTGCAGCTATGTGATTTATCTCACAATTTATTAATATTACATGTAATATATTGAATATTATTAATGTAAGGCGAGAGCTGTCGGAACAATCAAAGAAGGACAATAGTGCATTAAGTGATGCTAGGAAACAAATAGCTGTAGCATGTGGTTTTATTGGTGAGTCTACGGGATTTTTAGGTATAGCTTCTATATTACTAATTTTAGGAAGTCACTTATTACCTTTTAGTTCTATAGCTCTTCCTCTTCGTCTTTTTAATATTGTAGCATCACTATTTTCTGTAACATATGGGTCTATACTTTTGATGAAAAGTATTGAAGGCAATGCTAGATCAAAACAGTGCAATAGTGTTAGAATAAGGTTGCATGCTGTGTGGTCATTATTGAATAGTGTAATCTTTGTTTCGTTGGGAATTTATAATCTTTTATATGAAACGTTATTACATGAGGTTTTAGACTTTTCTGCTAATCATGATCTTGCTATGCTTTTGAAAGCTGCTCTCTTTATTGGGTATGCAGTTATTTTAACCTCTATTTTCCTATCACAAGTTTTTGTACCAAGTCATGATCCTGTAGCGAATAAATCCAGTAATACACTAGAGTCAGAAACAGCAACATTACTTGGTCAAGAAGGATGTGAAGAATTGTGTGCAACATTATTAGAAGTAGATCCTATTAATGTGAATAGGGGAGAATTAGATAATAATAGGTGTTGTTAATTATAATTTTCCTATTTTCATTATTTAGCAAGCAGGTAAATGTTATTTAGCGGTACTTTTACTAATTGTGAAAGGTTGATTTGAGTTAGTGATATTAATTAAATTTAAATAACAGTTTTATTAGTATAGCAATTTTTCTATTGTAATTAATTTGCAGTAGTGAAATGTGTGACATTGCTAATAGTGCAAATTTCATTTCGTATTATAAGAATAAGTCCAAATCTTAGGGTAAATATATTAGTGATAATACTTTGATTTGGACTTAATGCTACTTAAGATGAATATTGTTATTTTAAAGGTACAATATTAAAGTAAAATGTTAGCTATTTCTTAATCTTAGAGAATTTATTTTAATAAATCCTTCTGCGTCTGTATGATTATAATTTCCTGATGAGTCAAAGCTTGCTAGGTTATGTGAATATAAGCTATTTTCTGATGTTCGTCCTACAACCATAACAGATCCTTTGTATAATTTTAAGCGTACTACTCCATTTACTTTGTCTTGTGATTTATCAATAAGTGCTTGTAACATCTTTCTTTCAGTAGTCCACCAATATCCATTATATATTAGTTTAGCATATCTTGGCATTATTTCATCCTTAAGGTGTGCTGCTTCTCTGTCTAAAGTTATACTTTCTATAGCACGGTGTGCGTGTAAAAGAATTGTTCCTCCAGGAGTTTCGTATACTCCTCTTGATTTTATGCCTATATAGCGATTTTCTACTATGTCAATAATTCCTATACCATGTCTACCACCTATTATATTCAATTGTTGTAATAGATTTGCAGGTGAAAGGGGTACATTATTTATTGCATGTGGATCTCCGTTTTTAAAGGAAATTTCTATATATTCTGGAGTATCACTAGCTAATTCTGGAATTACTGATTTGGAGAGCATTGTATAATCAGGTTCAATATATGGATCTTCTAAAGATTTGCCTTCGTATGAGGTATGTAATAGGTTTGCATCTATAGAATATGGTGGTTCACTTGCTTTATCTAAAGGAACATCAATACCATGCTTTTTTGCATATTCTATTAAACTATTTCTTGAAGTCAATTCCCACTGACGCCAAGGTGCTATTACCTTTATATTTGGATCGCATGAATAATATCCAAATTCAAATCTAATCTGGTCATTTCCTTTTCCAGTTGCTCCATGTGCTACAGCATCTGCTCCTGTAAGGTGAGCTATTTCAATTTGTCGTTTAGCTATTAATGGCCTTGCTATAGATGTTCCCAATAAGTAATATCCTTCATATACAGTATTTGCTCTAAACATGGGGAATACGAAATCTTTTACAAATTCTTCTTTTAAGTCTTCTATAAAAATTTCTTTTACATTTGATGCAGCTGCCTTTTGTCTTATTGCAGACATATCATCATTTTGACCTAAATCTGCAGTAAATACTACTACTTCACAATTATAATTTTCTTGGAGCCATTTTAATATAACTGAGGTATCTAATCCCCCTGAATAAGCTAATACTATTTTTTTCATAGATAATGGAAATATTAATTAAAGACTAGATTTTATTGTATTTTGATTGGGGTGACAACTTAATTACTGATTGATTAGTAATAGTGCAATAATATAAGATTTGATCTCTTATTAAATGTTGATTAAATTACAATGCAAATAATATTTTATATTATACATAATTTATTGGTAAGAATGTAGTTATATTAATGAAAGCTATCTTGTATCTACAGATTATACTCTTAGTATTAATTTGTTTAACACACAGTAAAGTATTTGCAAAAAGTATGGTAAGTGATTCTGTTAGCAAGTTTTATGTTGGTGGATCTTATGGGTATGATAAAAAAATACTGGAATTTAAAACTGGAGATGGATATTTAGATTTTGATTTTAATGTAAATAATGTGACTGGTTATAATGCAGGGTTGACATTAGGTTATATATGTCCTAGTGCCTCTTTAAATAATTTTAGAACTGATCTAGAGTTTATGTATATAACTAAGAAAAAAATAGATAATAATAAAGAAGTAGTTGATGAAGATAGGGAAAAGGTCTTACAAAAAAAGATGTTGTATTGGAATAATAATAAATACAAAGTTTTCTTTAATTTGTACTATGATGTTGGTAATTTTTTTAGTATAAGAGACTTTACATTTTTTTTTGGAGCAGGTGTTGATCTCCATAATTTCATTGGTAAACTTTTGAAAAATACTGAAACTTTAGATCTTAAAAGTAATTTAATGATGCAAAGCATTGTTGGAATAAAGTATCAGTTATTAAATAATATTATTATGTATGGTGGATATAGATATTTTATTGGTTATATGAAACCTAAAGATAATATTAACTTTAAACGTTGCTATATTTTAGGATCTTACGGTCTTATGTTTGGTTTAGAGTTTGTTTTTTAGTATTATTCATTTGTACTAAGTATTGTTTATAATATATTGAACTTCTTTATTATTATATTTTATCAATTCACTAGAATATTTTTATTTATTATTATGGAATTTTTAGCGTTGTATATTTTTATGTTTAAAATGGGAACACATAAATAATACGTAAGTATATATTAAATCTAATTCTTAAGAAAGTTATTTATCTTATTGATAATATGTCTAATATATAGGTAGCATGCAGTTACAAGTGATGTATATAGTAAGGGAATAATGGTATAGTTGTTTATATGTTTATCGATAATGTTTAAATTATCATAATGATTTTTATGTTGACTTGATAATAGAGAATTATATATCAAATATATAGTTAATATTTTTACTCTTTATGAAAAATTATATATGTGTTATTGTATATTTTGCAGTTGTTACATTTAATTTTGATGCTTTAGCAAATCATTTTTATCTCAAAGGAGGCTATAATCTTGTTGGAAATTATTCTGATAGCTTTAAGTCAGAATATATGGGTTATAAACGATTTAACATAGATATTAATACTGCAGCTGGATATCAATTAAGTAATAATTTTTTCTATGAAGTTAAAGTAAGATATGCAAATATAAAACCTGCTATACAAAAGTTAGAGTATTTTGAAAAAATAGATTTAATTGATATATTACAGAGAATTATTGATAAGAAGGTTTATATATCGAAAATAGAAGATATATTTAAAATCAATAGTGTTACTACTCTTATTAATTGTGGATATGATTATGTTATTAATAATAAGTTGATAGTATACTTAAGTTATGGAGTTGGTATTGCTGGTTTATTGAATTATCAGGGATTTAGAAGTAATGTTGCGACTCATTATGGTATGAGCATCCAAAGCGAAGTTGGGTTATGTTATCTTTATAGTAAAAAAATGAATTTATGTATCGGATATGACTATCTGAAAAATTATTGGAAATATGACACAAATAAGATCTATGATGAAGATGGTAATACTGTGGTATATCATTTTCAGGATTTTCAGTTGAATTCTCATACTGTATTTGTTGATTTTAAGGTCATACTGTAATTTAGATCTTACTGTGCTTGAAATACATGTTATTGAGATTAGTTTTTGATACAAAAAACGCAATGATAATGTTGAAGTTGATTTTAGAAGTTGCTTATTTAAAGTTTAATATTACAAGCAAGTTTTAGTAATTTTTTTCAATAACTTTCTTGCATTATATGCATATACTTTATATAACTTAAGAAGCATTAATTGGTAGTAGTAATGGTCAAAAATTTTTCAAATAATCCAATTAGATTTCTTATTTCTCCTCTTGCTCCAACTAATTTTCCTGTTATGCCTGAAGTTGATGGAGTTGAGTTGTATTCTTTTGCTTGTGGTATTAAAAACATTGTAGATGAACTTGATCTCCTAATAGTTAAGATGCCAGATAACACTAGTGTAGGTGGGGTATTTACAACATCTTATACAGCGAGTAGCAATGTTGAACATTGTAGGAAGATACTTCCTCATGGTAAGGCAAGGGTTTTAATTGTAAATTCTGGTAACTCCAATGTTGCTGTAGGTGTTGGAGGGTATAAAGCCGTTGAAGAAATTACAAGGTTGTGTGCAGAAAGGTTTGATTGTTCTACTGAAGAAGTTTATTTTTGTTCTACAGGAATTATAGGTATTCCTTTGCCGGTTGAAAAAATTAAATCTGTAATACTAGATCCTATGTTGGGTAGTATTAAAAGCTCTTGGGAAGATGCTGCTGATAGTATTACTACAACTGATACCTTTGTAAAGATGGTCACAAAGGAGGTATCAATTTGTGGTGAAAAAGTTACCATAAATGGGATATGTAAAGGTTCAGGTATGGTTGCTCCAAATATGGCAACAATGTTAGCGTATGTTTTTACCAATGCTAACATTAAGTCAGATGTATTACAGAAATTGTTGAAAGAGTATGTTAATGTATCTTTTAATAATATTACTGTTGATGGTGATACATCTACTAGTGATTCAGTTTTAATATTTGCGACAAATCTTGCTAAACATAAGCAAGTATGTTCCGTTGATGATCAAGCTCTTGATGACTTTAAAGTTGCTTTAAAAGATATGCTAGTGGAAATGGCACATTTAATTGTAAAAGATGGAGAAGGGGTCACGAAATTTATTGCAATTAATATTAAAAATGCTACGTCAGTAGATGCTGCTAGAAAATTAGGTTTTTCAGTAGCAAATTCTTTGCTTGTCAAAACTGCTATAGCAGGTGGAGATGCTAATTGGGGTAGAATAATGATGGCTATAGGTAAAGCTGGGGAACCCTTTAATAAAAATGAAGTATCATTAAAAATAGGAACCCATGTAATATTAGTAAATGGTGAAATTAGTTCTACTTATGATAAAGCTTCTGTTAATCAATACGTAAAAAGTGAGCAAAATATTTATATCGAAGTTGATATTAATGCTGGTAATTTCGATGCAACTGTGTGGACCTGTGATTTAACTCATAGATTTGTTGATATTAATGGTAAGTATTTAACTTAATTTGATAAGTAGTTTTTAGAGATCACAATGACTTTAAAAATAGCTACATGGAATGTCAACTCTATTAGGAAAAGGTTGGATCATTTATGTAATTGGCTAATTAATAGTGCTATTGATATAGCGTTGTTGCAAGAAATAAAGTGTACAGATGAACAGTTTCCTTTTTTTGATGTGGAATCATTAGGATATAAGTGCTATGTACATGGGCAGAAGGCTAGGAATGGAGTAGCCATTATAACAAGGTATCCTATAGTTGGGGAATTGGTTACAAGTATTTTTTCATCTGATTACAAATCTAAGTTATGTTACGAATTAAGTTCAGAGAATTTTATTTATAATTGTGATGAGTCTCGTTATTTGGAGTGTGTAGTTCTACATCATAATATTAAAATTCGTATTGCTAGTATATATGTTCCTAATGGACAAAGTATTGATTCTGATGCTTTTCAATATAAACTTGGGTTTTTTGATCAATTAAGAGAACATGCATTATCTTTACTTAAAAAAGAAGAAATTTTAATATTAGGTGGCGATTATAATGTAGCACCTTATCCTATAGATGTCTATGATCCTGAAGTTATGGATGGTAAATTATGTTTTCATAAGTCTGAAAGAGAAAAGTTTCGATCTATTTTGAATTTAGGGTTTACAGATTCTTTTCGTGTATTGAATGACTATGAAAAGAAATTTAGTTGGTGGAATTATAAAGCAGGTGCATGGCAGCAAAATAGGGGTTTAAGAATAGATAACTTGTTATTATCACCACAAGCTACAGATAAGCTATTGTCTTGTGTTATTCATGATAAACTTAGAGGATTGGATACACCTTCTGACCATGCTCCAGTTGTATGTGAACTTGATTTAAGTTCTTAATGATTAATTAAAGATTATAAATATTTTAGCATTATAATATAAGTATACTGCTTATCAATATTGAGCATTTATATTTTACAACATTAATATATATTTTGTTTATCAGTAATTAATAATACATACAGTAATTTTGCTAGAAAGGTAAGGATATGCATATGCATTGTGATTGCAAACATAAATATTTACTGTGTAGATCTGATATGAGTTTACCTACTGTAGTGTGAGATTCCTTCTTCATGTTTCAGAAGATGTTCCCTTTCTTCATCTGTGTTAAATCTTGTAGGTTCTACCTGTGCATTTAGTAATATTGAGGGATCATTTTCTCGCATATTTCTCATAAAGATTAGAGAAGTAATAATTGATATGTATACTGTAAATAATATAATTTTAAAAATATCATTGGCATTGTGTTTTATAAAATAACCAGTAAATGTAAAACTTACATTTGCTATTGATATGATTAATGCTGCAGACCAGTTTATTATTGACCATGTTGTATATTTTGTGGACTTATTTGTATTTTTTAACTGTTTGTGGTTTTTAATGTCTGTATTTAAAAAAATGGAGGCATATTCTATAACGAAAAGTGAAGATAGTATATTAAATATAGAGGCAGCTATGATCATGGGTTTATTCATTGGCAAAATTAAAATAGCAATGGTTGATATGATGTTAAGTGCCAGTAAACTTGTTGCTTCTCCTATGACTCCTAAATAAGAGAATAGAGATTTTTTTTGCAGCTCTATTTTTCCTTGATGGTATTTTAACATAATATTTAAATTGTATATTATATTAATACCATAGAGTAATAATGAAGATATGGATAATATTGCAGTGTATGGAAATATAAGATTTTTGATATGTTGTGGAATACTTGATATTAACTTTATTATAAAAAAGACATTCCATAATGATAAAATTATTGCTATTGCTATAAGATGGATTTTTGTATAACGTGAAGCCTTGATTTTTATCATGTTATATCTTTCTATTATGTGAGTTAGGATTTGTGTCTTGATTTAAAGTAGTAAAAATTTGAGTATACAATATATTTTTTACTATGTAAATATATTTACTTGGATGTAGAAGAATTTTGCATGCTATCATTAAAGCTTTTTATTTATATGAGTTGTAATAGAAATAAGGTATTTTTACTGTAAATATGTATAACCAGGTAGTGTTGAGTTATTTTAATATTTATAAATTTTGATATTTTTTATATTTTAGTTATAAAGCATTATTTTACTAATTAATTACTATATAAATTATGTTGAAATTATGTAGATCGTGTGTTATATGATTACCTAGGGGCTAAGTAGCTCAGTGGTAGAGTAGGAGAATCATAATCTCTCGGTCGCGGGTTCGAATCCCTCCTTAGCCACTCAATTCATTAGCATTAGAGAGTCCTTGGTATTCTATTGTGGTATCTGACATTTTAGAGCTAATGGATGATTCTATACTGAGTATTACTGTCAATATGATTATGCTAGCTGCAATACATGATATTCTAATTATTGGGCCAAGAGGGAAGTTAGTAGGTCCATTATTGCTGTGATTTTCTGTATTGAAGAGTGCAAAGGATTGTGTTTGTTCTAAAACATTAATGATTTTTCCGATGAATGCTATAAAACTTATAACTAGTGATGTTATAGAAAGATAAAATAAAATTTCTGCATCTTTTTTGTATGCTGCACATTTATCATCTTTCATTCTACGATAATTAAAATATACTAGCAGTGGTGATGCTATTAATAACTTGATTAATATACAAGCAAAGTCTACAGCTCCTTTGGTATGAATCGTTGTTTTTTTACTTGATACTATCTCTAAATTACCTGCTGCTACTTGAGATACTGCAATAACTTGTATTATTATTGCGATTATAGTACTAATTACTTCAGCTGCGTATGCTGCTTTTTTATAATATAATAAGGAATCGTTATCATTTGTGTAATGTGTGCATGTTAATTCATAGGATGATAATAAACATAGCATAATACGTGCTGATAAAACCATTAGCACATTAATTAACAGTAGGTCTTTATTGCTAAGCTTTGAAGGAAATCTGATTAATTGTATAAAAATTGCGAATAAGAACACCCCAAAGTATATAGTATTAGCACAAAGTGCTATATAATATTTGGTTTTATATGTTGCTTTTTTAAAAAGAAACATGTGTCTTTATAAATTAGTGTATTAGCATTGTACCACATTAATACATTAACATTCCACCATTTATGTGTAAAGTTTGGCCTGTAATATATTTACTTTCATCGCTGGCTAAAAATAAAACTGCAGCAGCTACTTCTTCTGGTGTACCTATCCTCTTCATTGGGATATGTGTTATAATGTTGTTACGTTGTTCTTCTGATAATGCATCTGTCATTGGTGTTTCAATAAACCCTGGAGCTATACAATTTACAGTTATATTGCGGTTTGCAAACTCTTTTGCTATGGATTTACTCATAGCTATCATACCAGCTTTGGATGCTGAGTAACTTGCTTGTCCAGGATTGCCGGTAAATGCTATAATTGAAGATATGTTAATTATCCTTCCTTGATTGTTTTTTAACATTGCACGACATGCATTGCGGTTTAGTTTAAAGGTTGTGGTTAAGTTTGTGTTGATAACTTTGTGCCAGTCTTCATCAGAGGTACGTAATGTGAGTTTATCTAAGGTAATGCCGGCATTGCATATTATGCCATCAATACCAGACATAGCCTTGCATGCATTGTCAATTAAGCTATTAATCTGTTCATCGTTTGTTAAATCACAAGGTAAAGTATATATGTTACCTGCACTTGAGTATTGTTCTGCAATTTCCTGCAATACAGGTGCTTTAGTACCTGAAATACACAGGATAGCTCCTGCATTTGATAAAGTTTTAGTTATAGCTTTTCCAATACCACCAGATGCTCCAGTAATCAGAAATCTTTTTTGTGACAAATTGAACATGTAAACCCTAACGTTAACTCAAATATGGGCATGCTACTTTATTTATAATGGAAAGTAAAGGGTTGTATTCTTAAACTGAAATTAAATATGATAAAGGATAAATTATAGGTAGTTATCTAAATAAACATTAAAATTTTTACATTATAGACGGATATTATAGTATGTTATATTTTAGTAAAACTATAAAGTAAAGGACTAAATAAGTTTGAATAATCTATATAATATCCAATAAGTGCTAGACATTAATTTTAGTGTTCTTAAAATGAAATAAAGTGTATTATAGAGTATATTTATACATGAATTTTTAGAATTAAAAGTATAGCAGGTATATTTTTAGTTGTATTACTTTGTAAGTTATGTGTATTTAAATTGAATAAATGTTATTATACATATAACCATTACTTAAATAAGGTTAGTGTAATATTATTATTATGAAAGATATGCAAAAGTTTGTGTTTTTTTATAGTAGTAATGTGTTTAAAGTATGGTATATAGTGTTTATATTGATGTCTTATTGTGTGTGTTACTTGTTTATATATTCTGTTAGAATAGTTGGTTTAGAAATTCATGTGACTCTTTGAAAAATAATAAAGTAGTGAATTTTTATAGAATATTATTAATATTTATGATAAACAAAATATTTGATTTTTATTAGTGTGTTTAATTATTAACTTCATAATGAATTTGATTAAATGTTCTAATGTTAACTAATATGCTGATGTTGCAAATATTAGGTATTAATGGGAGATATGAGAAATGATAAGTGCATTACAAACGCCGAATGAAATACGTAGACGTATGCAAATGTTGTATCGTATAGAAGAAAATAGTTGTACAAGATATTTGACAGAAAAAACAGAAATATCACAAGATTCTAAAATTAGGATTTACAGTGTTGCAAAACAAATAATCGAAAGAATAAGAGTAGATAGAAATTTAGGTATAATAGATGCTTTTATGCAAGAGTATGGTTTGTCAAATGAAGAAGGCATAGCTCTTATGTGTTTAGCAGAATCTTTGTTAAGAATACCAGATGATTGTACAATAAATGATTTAATAAAAGATAAAATAGGGAACAGTATGTGGAGTAATCACATAGGAAGTTCTTCATCGATGTTTGTAAATGCAGCAACTTGGGGTTTGTTTATAGGTGGAAAGGTATTAAAGGATAGTAATGATAGTACTAGATGGTTTGGTACCATAAATAATTTATTGAAAACAATGGGTGAGCCTATCATTAGAAAGGCAGTGCAACAAGCAATGTGTATTTTAGGAAAGCATTTTATAAAAGGAAGAGATATCACAGAAGCACTTAACAATAGAAGAGAAGGGGAACTGTATTCATTTGACATATTAGGGGAAGCTGCAAAAACAAGAAAAGATGCAGAAAGGTATTTTACTGAATATATGGCAGCAGTGGATAGCATAGGAAAGTCTAAAGTTAATAATGAGATAGGAAATTTGATAGATTATGATGAGATATCAGTAAAAATATCTGCATTGCATAGTAGATATGAGTTTTCACAGATAGATAAAGTATTAGATGAGATAGTAGACAAATTACTTCAAATATGTAAATTGGCAAAAGAACATAATATTCGTGTGTGTGTTGATGCAGAAGAAGCAAGTAGGCTAGAAATATCGTTAATGATACTTGAGAAGTTACGGTTTGACAGCAGTTTGAATGGATGGGAAGGTTTAGGATTGGCTGTACAGGCATATCAGAAGAGAGCATTTTCAGTATTGGATTTTGTGGAAGATATATCAGTAAGATCCCATCATAAAATGATGGTAAGGCTTGTAAAAGGTGCATATTGGGATTATGAAATAAAGAATGCTCAAGAATTGGGGTTAAGCAGCTATCCAGTGTTTACAAGAAAAGTATATACTGATGTTTCATATTTAGCGTGTGCAAACAAAATTTTAAGTAAGCCAAATACTTTTTCTCCATGTTTTGCTACACATAATGCTTACACATTAGCTGCGATATTAGAGATGGCAAATAAGGATCATCCAGGATTTGAATTTCAAAGATTGCATGGCATGGGGGCTAATTTGTATGAGTATGTAACACAAGAATTAGCAGCAAATGTTAAATGTAGGGTTTATGCTCCTGTTGGAAGTTATCAAGATTTACTTCCGTACTTAATTAGGAGGTTATTGGAAAATGGGGCAAATAGTTCGTTTATTAATCAGTTAAATGATAGTAATGTATCATTGGAACAGTTGATAGAGGATCCATTAGAAAAAGCAAGAGAATTAGAATATTTACCTCATCCTAGTATACCATTGCCGAAGGATATATTTGGTCCTGAGAGGCTTAATTCTATGGGTATTGATATTACTGATTCTGTTACTTTAACAAATTTTAATGAAGAAATGAAAAATTATCAAACTTGTAAATTCAAAGCAGCTCCAATTATAGGTGGAAAAGAATTAGATGGTAATTTTATAGAGGTATTTTCTCCAACAAATTCTGAGGATATTATTGGGGAAGTATTATTTACGGATACTGCACAAGCATTATCAGCTTTAGATATGGCTTATAATGCATTTAAAGATTGGTCTAATATTCCAGTTTCCACTCGTGCTGCTATATTAGAAAAAGCAGCTAATTTAATAGAAGAGAATAAGGCAAAATTAATAATGTTACTCATTAGAGAGGGAGGTAAGGTTATTTCTGATGCTATTGCAGAGATAAGGGAAGCTGTTGACTTTTTACGTTATTATGCAGTTCTTGGAAGACAAGAGTTAGAACAATCAAGAAAGTTGCCTGGTCCTGTAGGGGAAGATAATTACCTTTACTTTAGGAGCAGAGGTGTATTTGTGTGTATATCTCCTTGGAATTTCCCATTAGCGATATTTGTTGGTCCTATTGCTGCAGCATTGGTTACTGGAAATACTGTACTTGCAAAACCTGCTGAACAAACTTCTATTATTGCTTATGAAACAGTGAAACTATTGCATGATGCTGGAGTACCAAAAGAAGTTCTACACTTGTTATTAGGTAGTGGTAAAGAATTAGGGGAAGCATTGTTAAGGAATGAAAAAATAGGTGGTGTAGCATTTACTGGTTCAACAGAGACAGCTAGAATAATTAATCAATCTATTGCAGAAAAAGAAGGTGGTATTATTCCATTCATAGCTGAAACTGGTGGTTTAAATACTATGATAACTGATACTTCTGCGTTGATAGAACAAGTTACGAATGATGTAATAACATCAGCGTTTAAGAGTGCTGGACAAAGATGTTCTGCATTAAGAGTGTTGTTTGTACAAGAGGAAGTAGCAGATAAACAAATTGAAATGATTTGTGGGGCTATGGAAGATTTAGTTGTAGGTGATCCTATGTTGTTAAAAACAGATATAGGTCCAGTGATAGATAAAGCGTCACAAGAAATGTTGATAGCTCATGAAGATAGGATGTCACGAGAAGCAAAATTGTTATATAAAGTTAAGTTAGGGGAAGATTGCGAAAAAGGTTATTTTTTTGCTCCATGTGTATATGAAATACAAAGTATATCTCAGTTAAAGAGGGAAGTATTTGGTCCAATATTACATATAATCCGCTATAAAAAAGGAGACTTGCACAGAATTTTAGATGAAATTAATAGTACAGGATATGGTTTAACATTTGCTGTACAGAGTAGAGTACAAAGTAATATTGATGTTATTATTGATAGTGTCAATGTTGGAAATGTTTATGTAAATAGGAATCAAGTCGGAGCAGTAGTAGGAGTACAACCTTTTGGAGGGCAAGGGTTATCAGGTACTGGCCCTAAAGCAGGTGGACCATACTATTTACATAGATTCCTAACAGAAAAGGTAGTGAGTATTAATACTACAGCTTTAGGTGGAAATACTACATTAATGTGTTTAACTGATCAGTAAAAATTTTGTAAGTGAGACATTCACAAATGTTCTATTTATGTTTTCATAAATACTTGTATAGGTCATAATCAAGGTTGAAGTAATAATAGGCCTACGCTTTTATGAAAGCTAGTCTCACTCTGAGTAGGTTATAATGTTTGTGTAGATTGTTGGCAGAAAATGTAATAAATATTGATACTACATTTGGATACTAATACTTGTATGGATCGTAATCAAAGTTAAAGTGATATAGGTCTACGTTTTTATGAAAGCTAGTTGACTCTAAGCAGGTTATAATGTTTGTGTAGATTATTTGGCAGAAAATGTAATAAATGTTAATACTACATTTGGATACTAATACTTTCAGTATAAGTGTGAAGATTTATATAGTACGTATATGTTACCCTATTTATGTTTTTATAATATTATATAGAGTAAATCTAGAGTTTTATGGTCAATGATATTGACTGTATTCCTGTAAGTTTATCTTTATTGTAATGAATAATTAGTGTATGTTTAATAATGGTGTTGACATATGTATGATTGTAGGTTGTATTTTTTTATAATATAATTTTTGTAGTGTAATCCTTTGTTATAAATAGTTATGTATGCGGATTTTTGTACATGGTTTGATGAAGGGTATCAAAATATATGGATGCCTTATGCGCAAATGAAAAACTCGCCTTTACCATTAAGGGTAAAATCTGCTAGTGGATGTTATATAACGTTAGAGGATAATACAAAATTACTTGATGGTATATCTAGCTGGTGGAGTGTATGTCATGGATATTCTCACCCGCATATTGTTCAAAAAGTTCAGAATCAAGTTGCTAAGTTATCGCATGTTATGTTTTCTGGATTAGCACATGAACAAAGTTATGTTTTGGCATCTCGACTTGTTAAAATTTCGCCAAAGCAGAAAATGAGTAGAGTTTTCTTTTCAGATTCTGGATCCACTGCTGTTGAAGTAGCTATGAAAATGGCAGTTCAATATTACCAAAATTTGGGGGATACAAATAAGTGTAGTTTTATATCTTTTGTTAATGGATATCATGGAGATACAATGGGGTGTATGTCAATATCTGATCCTGAGAAAATTCATGGTACCAAGTTCAAAAAATATCACCCTTTACAATTCATTTTACGCTTACCGCAGACAGAAGAAGAATTTAAGGATTTTACAGATATAGTATATTCTATAAAGGACCGTGTTGCTGCTATAATTTTAGAGCCAATCTTGCAAGCAGCAGGTGGAATGTTAATTCATTCTGCAAGTACTGTAAAAAAGATTTGTGAGATTGCACGAGATAATAATATGTTATTTATAGCAGATGAAGTGGCAACAGGTTTTGGTAGACTTGGAACTATGTTTGGATGTAATCAAGCAGATATTGTGCCAGATATTATGGTAATAGGAAAAGCATTAACAGGTGGATTTTGTACATTGGCTGCAACTTTAACTACAGAAGAGGTTTATAATGCATTTTTATCAGATAATATAGATGATGCTTTTATGCATGGTCCAACTTTTATGGCAAATGCTTTAGCTTGTGCTGCAGCAAATGCTTCACTAGATCTTTTTGAAAATCAAGATTTAATACAAAATGTGAGTTTAATTGAAAATCAATTAATATCAGAATTAGAGATATTTAGACAGTTAAGTTATGTTACTGATATTAGGGTAAAAGGTGCAACTGGGATAATAGAGTTAGAGAGTGGATTAATTAATAAGAATGATATTATAAGTAAAGGGGTTGAATTGAATATATGGATACGTCCTATTAATAATGTGATATATATTATGCCACCTTTTGTGATCAATCGTAATGAACTTACTAAATTAATAACATCAATATATATTATCCTTAAAAACAACTATAGTTAATAGGTATAGTATAATGTCAGCATGGTGTGTATTTTTAATGCTATATTCTCTCCTTAGTGTGCTTACTATATAAGCATTTATCATGTTATTATTTTAGTCATATTTTTTTTCTGTATATATAGAGATGTTGATAATTATAACGATTAATCATAAGAGGTTATATTGTGAAAATTGTGAACTTATATTTCTCTGATGATGACATTGTTTGTAATGTTATTGTTAATCCAATGTAAGTATTGTGTCATACTATCGATTTGATCATCATTTTGTGTATTTGGAAATGATAGCAATTCTTGTTCAAAATCACTAAGCCATGGAGAATCATATGGTAAAAATATTTTTCGAGATTCAAATATGGGAATAATCTTATAAAACCTGGTCGTTTTATTAGTTGTTGGAATAATACCTATAATAGGTATTGTACTAATATTACTTAATTCTTGAATAATTTGTAATCCACTTGCTTTTTTTTCTATAAGTATTGCATTAGGTTTCCAGTGATTTGCTAAATTTATTATTTCTTGTTTTAATGATTGATATTCTAGTTTTGCTTTGTATATTTCTAACAAGAAGAAGCAGTTGTTTGTATAAGACCATGTTGTGCATACACTGTAATCACTTTTGTTATTAGAAGAAGATGCGGTATCCCAACTTTGAGTTATATTGCTATCTTCATTATCATAAGAAGTATATCTTTGAATCCATTTATATTTTATTATGCCACTTGATAAAAGAATAGGATTTTGTTGATATTGGGCTGCAAATGTGTATGACCCGAGTTCTGATTTTAATTCTTCTATATATTTCCTTCCATATTTTTTATATAGAGGATCTCCTTCTTTTCTTATATGTAAAATATTTCTTGTTTTTTTCCCATATTTAAATTTCCATGGTGAAGTAACAGAGTAAAAAATATTATTTTTTTCTGCTACCATTGGGAGTGATAGTATATGCCATTTGTTATGAGTTTTTTTTGATAATAAATACCCAGTTAAATCATCTGTATGTAATCTGTGCATTACTATTATAACACTGCTGTTTTTGCGATCATTTAGTCTAGTCATAAATGATTGTTCAAACCAATGGCATACACGTTGTCTATAAGTTTTACTTAGTGCTTGCATAGGATTCATTGGATCATCAATAATTAAAATATCTCCACCTTCTCCTGTAATACTTCCTCCTATTGATGTTGCAAACCTATAACCTCTTTGTATTGTTTGAAATTTTTGTTTAGTATTTTGGTCTTTTGATAATATTACATGTGGGAATAGTTTTTGATACCATTCAGATTGTAGTATATATCGGTTGTCTAAAGATAATTTTTCACTGAGTATTTGAGAATAACTTGCAACTATAATTCTGGTTTGAGGTTTTAATCCAAGGACCCATGATGGCCATGCTATGCTAACACATATGGATTTGATAAATCTTGGAGGCATGTTGATGATTAAACGATTGATTTTTCCATTGAGGGTAGCTTCCAGTCTGTCTGTTATGATTTTGAGATGCCAATTATTTATTATTTGATTATTTGGTGATACTGTTTTAAAGCATAATTTGAGGAAATCTAGGAAATTATAAGACATTTTATAAAGATGATTATTTTAACATATAAAATTCTCCAATATTATAATGACTATAATATTGTGTATTATTATTAAGTGTAAGTATACTATACTTATAAAGTATATTCTTAAGTTAAAGTTGTAACTGAAGTTTATTGGTTACGCATTGTTCTGTGTGTTTTTGTATTTTATAAGCAGTTTTAAATTTTTTGTAATTATTATTGTGTGTTATATATTGTGAACTATTTGTTATGGAGTTTTGTATAACGAGATTAGCATTTAATATGCACGAAGGCATTGGCACGATAAGGTGAAATAAAAAGTTAAGTAATTTTAAAAACATGCTTTTTGATTTGTGTGTATGGCTAGTTTTTTTTCTAGCTTTATTATCTCTGCCAAACTTTTTTGCGCCTCTAATGTTTGAAGTTATGGTTTGTCCAGCTCGTTGTGTTGGGTCCATTTCATGAGCTATGGTTGACATTAATAGAGTCTTTATTTCTTTCTTAATTTCTTTTTTTATACAGATTACTGAATTATTTTTTTTAGATTCTTGATATAAATTTTTTTTTATATTAAATACATTAATATTTTGAGATATTTTTTTTGTCTTATTTAGATATTTTTTTATTTTAATTAATTTTTTGTGTGCATATAATAATTCATTAATATTATCAGATATATCAATATGATGGTATATTGCTTTAATTTTTAATTTATGTGGGAAAAGCATATTCTATATTGGTGATATATGAGGTATTATAATATTAATATGTCTATATAAACCTTTTATTAATTCAGATGTTATATTTATATTTTTATATATTTTTTAAATATTTTAATTATATTAGTAATTATATGACATTAATACGTTTTATCTGTTTCTACCTTGTTGATTCTCTTTCTGGATTAGATTAGGTAGATGTAATTTTTGTTCTGTATCCATATCTTTTTGATTTTCAATTTTCTGATTTTCATCTTTACTATTTGTAGTAGCGACTTCTAATATAAGTTTTACTTGATTTAAAATCATTTTAAGTAGTACTATTGCTAAACTTGAGGAATCTTTTGTTGATCTTCCAAATTTTTTTGCATCTTTTCTGTTTGATGCAGCAGTTTCTCCTGCACGTCGTACTGGATCCATTTCATGTGCAATAACTGACATAAGGATATTGAGTTTTAACTTGATGAGATTTTTAATATTTTCAATCTCTTCATTATTCTCATTATTGTCTGATATATTTATTCTATAACTAATATTATTCTCTAGTTCTGCATTTTCTTCCTGTATTTCTTCTTGTTTACCTTCCTTTTTTAAGTATTCTTTCGAAGATACTTGTTTTATTGTGGAAAAGCTATTCAATAAAGATTTATCCTGTGTTATTTTTAATAGAGCAGATATTTCTTTTTCTATTCTACAAAGTTTTTGATAGTTATTACATCTATCTATTATCTTATATATTAATTTTTGTTGTTGTAACACTATTATTGTTTTAGTAATTATTAATGTTTTTAAATATATATTAATTATATTAATAATTATTAAAAATTACTTTTTTATAGCTTATTAAAACCATATTGAAATTGTCAAAATTACTTGACTCATAGTATCTTTCATACAATTCAATAATGCATTTTGCTGATATTACTTCTTTTTTATTGATGATTATTTTAAGATCTATAATATCGTTGTTAAAAGAATATTGTTGTAAAAGTTGATTTGCAGAGGAATAATCTATTATACCTTGAACCTTGAATATTACGTATCTATTTCCTGAGTTTTCCAAAGCAGTTTTCCATCCTGATAACGAAATATTTTTAATGTATTCGTTTTTGTTATGTAAGCTAATTCGTAAGCTTTTTATATTGTTTAAAGATGAAAAAGAGTTGTTGGAGTCCTTAATCTGTAATTCTATTGACATAAATTTTTTTTGCTAAAATAGTAAAATTTAATAGTGCATATGCAATTTCATTGTGCTGATTTGTACTGTAGCTGTATTCTGGAGTAACTTCATATTCAAAATAAGATACATTAGATTTGTGATTCACTAATGAATTGGTGATTAAATTTAATATTTCATATAGTGTATTGGGTTGGTAGCAGTAGATTTTACATGATAATTGTATTTTTAACATGTTACTGTTAAATGTATTTAATGTTTTTAAGTTACTTATATATACATATATATATGGTAATGATACTTTATTAGGTATGATGTCGTATATATCAGTTACAGTATTAGTTAAATTGTTATTTGATTGAAGTAATTTTATAACTGAATTGAATATTTCCTTAGTTATATCTGTCATAAAACTAACTTCAGTTCACGGAAGGGGGAATATATATTTTTTATAAAAGTTAAATTATTAATATTTTCTGATTCTCTATTTTTATATGATATAGCGACGTGATGTAATATGCCATATCTAATTTGTGCTGGTATTAACGCATTGTCTGTATATCCTGCTTCATATAGAATTTCTATTCTATCTCCATGGATATGCTTATTAAATGAAATGTATGATAGTACTGTGTTAACGTGATAGTATTTTTGATCTATCAATTCTTCACTTCCATTTGTGTGTATTATTTTTACATGATTCACTTTTATTATTGGATTAAATAACAATTGTATTTTTCCAGGTATATATCTACTACAGGAAATTTCCCATGTTTGTTTCATTAATGATTTTTCTATATACCATTGTGCATATTCAGATGCCATAGTAATTAAGTTATTAATTAATGTATCATCTTGATTATTGTTAATGCGTAGGAAGGATTTTACTTCTGATAAGGTGATAGGTGAGGATACAGGTACAATTTTACGTGTAATACACAGCATAGAACTTTCTAGCATATAACTCCATGTTATATTGATAACGTTTTTTTATGTTAAGGTTTTTGTTAAAAAACTAAGTTTTCTAATACACTAAAAGAAATTTTGTTAAATATTTTAGTGATGATGTCTTTCTCATATTTATTTAAGCTTTGTAAGCTGTTAGAATTTAATAACTGTTCAACAAGGTATTTATTGAGTTCTTGAAAGTTATGAGAATATATTTTTTTAATTAATGATATTAATTCCTCTTCTAGAGAGTGTTGAAAATGAGTTAAAAAATTGGATGTAATATCTTCCATTTTATTTTCAAATTTTATTTGATATTTTGTAATAATATCATCAATTGTATAGTCAAATTCATCTAGTTTTTTTTGTTGCATAAAAGTTTGTTTGCTGTGGTGAGAAGTTTTTGTCATAGTAATATTAATATTGTATTTGATGTATTATATATACCTGATCTGGTATTGAGGAAGCAGTTTATTTATGTTTTCATTGGAAGGTTTTGTATTACTATTTAAAAAAGTATTAGAAGGTTTGAAAAAATATGTTGGTTGAACGTTGATAGTAAATAGAATTTTATTGAAATTTGCTTAGCAAGTTTTATAATACGTGTTACATTCTGCATTTTTATAAATAAATTTTGTAAAAATATGAAGTGTTAAGGGGAGAGATGGCCGAGAGGCTGAAGGCGACGGTTTGCTAAACCGTTATACGGCTTTAACCCGTATCGAGGGTTCGAATCCCTCTCTCTCCGCCACAAGAGTACGTAATTTTATTGTCGAGTAAGGAAGAGAGATGAAAGTTATTGGGTCGCTTAAGTCTGCAAAAG
This sequence comes from Ehrlichia chaffeensis str. Arkansas, assembly GCF_000013145.1. Taxonomy (NCBI): domain Bacteria; kingdom Pseudomonadati; phylum Pseudomonadota; class Alphaproteobacteria; order Rickettsiales; family Anaplasmataceae; genus Ehrlichia; species Ehrlichia chaffeensis. The sequence goes on along the minus strand of NC_007799.1, from coordinate 671,536 downwards.
TAAGGGATAAGGATTGTAGAGTTGTACGCAGAAAAGGCCGTATTTATGTGATAAATAAGAAAAATCCAAGATTTAAAGCAAGGCAGGGATATTAATTAAAGTAGTTTCAAGGTGCTATTATAAAGTGTTTTTTGTGATTTTATTTTGAAACTCACATTAAATTATTTCACCTTAGATTTTTTCTTTATATAGTAATTTGGACTATATTGTTGAAGTGAAGATTTGTTAGTTTATCCTAGTTTTGGTGGTATGGTAGGTCGATTATTGCATTAGGGTATTTGTATAGATGCTTGTATTTACAGTTTGAGTTCTGTCTTATTTCTCTTAACATCTTCTTTTATTTTTCTAAGATTAATGTATATTAGTTTCTTTTTATGTTAAGCGTATAGTTAGATCGATATGCTATTCTTATTTAACTATTGATATTACAATGACCTAGTTTTTCTCTTTCAGATATAATAAAATTCTTTACTTTAGTAAAAGCATGCATTTCTATTTGTCTAACTCTCTCTTTTGATATATTATACTCTTGACTTAATTTGTCTAAAGTATCTGGTTCTTCGATGAGTCGCCGCCTGATGAATATGTCGCGGTATCTTTCATTTAGTGTTGATAAAGCTTGTGAAATTAAAGCCTTTTTTATATTTAACTCTTCATTTAGTAAATATGTATCCTCTTGGTTTGGGGTATCACACTTTATAATCTCTTGTAATTCGACTCCATTTTGATTATCATTAGAGAATACTAGTTCATTCAGGGATCTATCTCTGTAGAGAAAATACCTGTTCATCTGTTCTACTTCTTGTTCAGAAGTTGAACATTTATTTGCAATTAGCTTTATATCTTCTTTTGTAATATTGTGGTTATATTTAAAAAGTTTTTTCTTAATTTTCCTTAAGCTAAAGAATAACTTCCTTTGTGCTTGTGTTGTACCAATTTTAATGCACGACCAAGATTTAAGAATATAGTCCTTAATAAAAGCTTTGATCCACCAAATAGCATAAGTGGATAACCTAAAGCCAAGAGTGGGATTGAACTTTTTTACAGCCTGCATCAGCCCTATATTTCCTTCCATTATTAGCTCTATAAGAGGCAATTCATAATTTTTAAAGCTTAATGCAACTTTGACTACTAGCCTTAGATGACTAGTAACTAACCTATGTGCGTCAGCAACGATCCCATTTTCATACCAATTTCTTGCTAACCTGTCTTCTTCTTCAGGAGACAAAATCGGAAATGCATGCACTTCATTGATATAGGACATTAAATTGTCTTGAGTTAGGGAAAATATAGAATTTGTTAACATATTGACATATGAAACTTGATTACAACGCTGTATTATATCAAAGTGATATGATGATGTATAGTAAATTTTTAGGGTTTTAGTGTATTAATTGTTAATATAATTTTTAAAACATAGCTATGAACATACTTATTACTGCTAGAGGCTTTGACATTACTGATAACATTAAAGATTACATTGAGGAAGCCATAAAAAAACACACAACAAAATTTTTTATAGATGATTCAACAGTTAATATAAAAATGATCTTATCTAAAGATGGAAACCTGTTTAATTCTACCATTGGTATTAGTGATGTCAAGAGTGAATTTATTAGGATTTCTAAAACATCAGATACAGCATATAATGCAATAGATGATGCTGTTAGTCATTTGTGTGGTAAATTACAAAAACATAAAGGTGAAAGAATTAATAAATATCGTCATAATAAAAATTCTGTAAAAGCACAGATGAGATGTTTTGGATATGTATTAGATAGTAATGAAATAGAAAAATATGATGTTAATAACATAAGTGATTCAGGATTGATAATAGAGGAAGATGTTTTTGTAAAGACTATGACTATTGGGGATGCAATTATGGAAATGGAGTTATTATCTTTACCGGCTTTTTTATTTATTAATGCCAAGAGTAATAGAATTAATATGATATATGCTAAAAGTGATGGTAATATAATGTGGGTAGATCCACTGAATATATCTCCGATTAAATAAATTTGTTTTATTATTTTAATATATGATGTATTATACTTTATAAAGAAATTAATATATTTATTAATACAGTAACGATAAATTTAATATTTTGTTATTCATATTGTGATAGTAGTATTATGATTAATCATAAATAAGTTAATATATATATTTAAATTGAATATTATTATAATAAATTTTGTAAATATTTTAGGTTAAAGGATATGGGAAAACAGGATTTATACGATGCTATTAAATCTGGAGATATAGTACGGGTAAAAAATTTCTTTGAGTCATCAAGTAAGGAAGAGATATCTAGTGCAATATTTTGTAATATAGAGGGAAGTGGTATATTGCAATATATACTTAAGTTGCATGAAGGTGAAAAAAGGCCTGTTAATCCTGAAATCTTTAGGGAAGTTTTAAAGTATTGTATTAGTGATAGCATAAATTCTCAAGATGGAAATGGTGAGTTTCCACTACTTATGGCTGCAAAGGCTGGAGAGCAGTTTTTAAGTGCATTTAAAGATGTTAATGTAACTCGTCATACAAAGATTTCACAGAGGGTGAACTGGAAGGTTACTGATGGTCAAGGTCGTGGTGTCTTACATTATGCTATATCTTCTAATGATTCTGAGTGTTGCAAACTAGTATTAGGTTTGCAAGATGCACTTTATCATGCTCGTTCTAAAGAAAGTAATGGTGATAATATATTACATTGCCTTTTTAAAAACTATACTGCTGAACCTGGACAAAAAGAAGTCTTTACTGTTGTGCTTGATAGATTAAAGGTATTGTATGCAAGTATTCAAGATCCGGATTCAGGTACACCATTAGGTCTACGTCATGTGTTATCTGAAGAAAATAAGTTAGGGGAGACACCAGTTCATTTACTTGTAGCGTCTCGATTTTTATCTGATCTAAAAGGTGATATTGATTTAGAAGAAATATTTGAGAATTGTGACCTATTAGCACGTACTAAAAATGGCGATACTATTATTAATGTAGCAGCGAGGTGCGGGAACAATGAAATATTGAATCACGTATTAACAAGATTTGCTGGTATTTTTCCAACATCACCCGATGTAAGAGCTTTGATTAAACGACAAGATATAGCGCAAAGTAAAAGACAAGTAGAAGGGTTAATAGAACAACAAAAGAAGCTGCAAAGTCTGGAAGGAAGGGAGGAAACTGTTAGAGATCAACTATATGGTGAATTGAGAGCAGCATGTTTAAAAGAGTCAGAATTATTGTCATATTTAAAGCTCAAAGTGGACAATATGCAAGAACTGAGATCTCAAATCGAGAGAGAAGAAGATGGAGAAAAACAACGACAGTTACAACAAGAACTACGAATTCTGGAGCAAGAGTTTCTTAGTGATGATGTGGCAGCGGAAAATCGAAAGTTACTGGATATTGAAAGGATAAAAAAGCTTATAGAAGATTTAATGGAGATGACATCTTATATAAAATCTCTAAGAGAAGAGTGTAATCTAGTAGTAAATGAGGTGCGATCATCATCATCACTTGAGACTGGTGTGTTCATGATAAACAATTTGTCTGAAGAATTGGAAAGACTAGAGACACAGCGGGCAAGATCGCAGAGTGCATTGTTAGATTATGCTAGATCTTACAAGTTTGTGGATAACTTACTACAGTCACAGTTAGCAAAAGAAGTAGAGGTAGCTCAGAAAAATCTAAAAAAAGGTCAGGAGGAATATAATAGTTATATTGAAAGAACGTTAAAAGCATTACGAGAAGTACCGCAAAGACAAGTGCCTGTAGACAAGTTACGAAATACGCTAACACTTCAAAAACAATTAGCTGAACAAGAAATAAGCTTAAAGCAATGTCGAAATGGTTTGGACGTTGAATCAGCATTAAGGAATCAACTCTCATTACGAAAAGATGTATTAGAGAAAATAGAGAAGCTACACAATCAAGAGCATACAAGTCAAGAGAGGGAACTATTAGAGAAGCAAAAAGAATGTATTGCTGCATTAATACGAGTAACAAGGTCAGTATTGTTCCTAAGTGAGAGGTTAATAAGGGTAGAACAAGCGCAAGCGAGATTAAATAACATAGAAGAACAAAAGTTATTATCAGGTTCTAAACGAAATTTATCAGGGAAAGAGTTGAGATTTTTAATAGTACATCAGAAGGCTTTATTACATATGAAGATGTGTCTGGAAGATGCTATTAGAGGAGAGATACAAGTAGGACAAGAATTAGTAAATGAAAATAGTAAAAGAGGGGTATTGCAGGGAATATTGAAAGAATTGCCAGTATCAGGAATGTTATGTCAAGAGTTGCAATTAGAAGAACAAATAAGAAATATAATATTACAATCATTAGACTTAAGATCATCATCATTAACAATGTTAGATGGAGCATTATCAGATGAATTAGTAGGTCAGGTGAAGAGATTAAGTGAGGAATTAGTAATACAACAAGAAGAGTTATGTAAATTAATGTCCCAAAAGTTGGCCTTACAAAATGAGATGGATAAGATCATGGAGTCTGGTGAACAGGCAGCATCATCGCCAGCAGTAGGGGAATTTCAAAAAAGGCAACAAGGGATAGAAAGAGAATATTTCAAAAAAGAAAAAATTGTAAAAGCATTACAAGCAGAAATAGAAAACAATATCTCGAGAGGGGAATTACGAGAGCTAAAATATGCTCTGCTTGAGAATTTAAATGATAATAATTTTGCAATGTTGAATAATTACAGAGAAGAGTTTTGTGGTTATTCAATAAATGATCCAGAGTTAGTTTCGAGAGTAAGTAAAGCCTATAAGAGGTTCTCTAGCTTAGAGGAATGTGATGCATATTATGTAAAATTAAGGGAACTTGGTATTAATATTGGTATAGAAAAACATGCTATTGAATCTAGAAATATTGAATTACTTAAACGAATATTGCCTTTGTCAACTAATAAAGATGTTTTTGCTAAAGAAATAGCCAAAGTAAGAGATTGTGACTTCTTACATAGAGTAGTAGATGCTCTTGGAGTTTCTAGTATTGTAAGTATGTTAAGACATTCTGCAGAAAGTGTAGGATTAAGTGATATCTCCCCTGAGATTTGTAATGAAATATTGCAGTCGGAAATTGATGGTCGTGACTTAATGAGATTTGCTCATCTATTATCTGTCAATAGTCGTGTGTTTGATAATGTACTTAAAGAATCATTGCCTGAGCAGCTTCAAACCTTGTTTAATATGGTATCTCGTGCACGAACTTTTGTTAAAGGAAACTATAGTGCTTACAATTCTAGTGTAGATACACTTAATAACAAGTTGGTAAATTTTGTATTTGATTTAGTTAATAATAATGAATTAAACAAGCTTAAGTCATTATTAAAATACTGTCCTAGTATTATATATTATTCAAAAGATGGTAAGAGTTTGTTGGAGGCTGCATCAGATTTAAATAAGGTTCCATTAGTTAAACATATAATTTCAGTACATAAGGAATTAATTAAAAGTAATGCTAAATTAGATCATGATCCATTAGGATGTATAGCGGATCTGATGGTACTTTTTAGTGACATTGCAAAAATTAATCACGAAGATGTTATAGATATTTTGGAAAGTAATCAAGAAATTATTCAGGAACTTGATTCACAGTATGGAATATCAAAACTAATATTAGAGAATGCTCGAAACTATAATAATCTTGTAGTGATGCAATATTATGCTCGGATTAATCCCGAATTAGTGTCAACCATGTGCTGTGATGATCTAACGCATATATATGGAGCTTCGGCGGCTGTTGACACAACTTCCGAATCAAGAAGCGGAGAAGGAGAAGGTAGTAGAGATGCTGTATCGTCTTTAGCAGAGGGTAATATAGGCCAATTTGGTGCTTTATCACGATATATACCAACAGTAGTAAGTCATGATGCTGAAAAATTTAAGAAAGAGATTGTTGAGTTATTTAGTGAGGATGTGAAAAGATATGCTGAAAGAAGTCATGACAAGACAGGGCATAGTATATTTACTTTAGTAGCGGCGCTTGGAAATGTTGAGCAGTGGATCCAGTTAGAAAAAGGATATAAAGCTATAAATCAGGATAGGAAAATAAAAAGTCTTTTTGCAGATGTTAAAAATCCATTGAATGGGAATAGGTTGTCTACTTTATTTAGTCCATTTCAAGCTGCTGTTATAAAACGCAATGTGTCAATGATTAAGCATTTTATAAAGGAGATTGATGCTAAAGAATTAATGGCAGCATATGGTGATGATAAGAATAATATTTTTCATACTATGATATCGGAGGATCAATATGCCTTAGCTGAAGTTATTATAAATGATGAAAGGTTTTCACAAGATGTATTGATGAAGGCATTTCTTCAACCTAATAAGAAAGGAATTACACCTTTTGGTATGGCAGCTCAAAGAGGGTATAAGAAACTTTGTGTAAGCTTTATTCATGAGATTGAATGCAATGAAAAGTCGTCAAGAGATTTGATGATTAATGAGGTTTTCATTAAAGATGTTATTGATAGTCAAGATGTTGATTTAATAAAAGAATTGTTCAATATTAGGTACTATACTGGGAAGTCTTTATCTAAACAGCAAGTAAATTTAATAAAACATAAAATAGCAGGACATAGTCTATTAGCATATGCTTGTAAAGTTGGAAATAAAGAGTGTGTAACAGAGTTACTACGTTATTATACAGAACAAGACCTACTTGGTCTATTACGGGAGATTATTGATCCTAAATTAAATCTTGATAGAGACATGATATACTTGTTTCTGTCAGATCTAGGTTTTAAATCTACTGATCCTAAAATGTCAGATAAGATTTTACCATATGTTGTACGTAATGCTAATGCCTTGTCAGCTTTCAACCTATTAAAGAGTGTGCCTGGTATTTCGTATAATCAAAAATTTAGTGTTAGAGATGTTATTGTACAAAATAATCCTCAGGCTTTACAGTATTTGATTCGGGAAGAGAAGAGGGATTTTGATTCATCTTGTGATGGAGGAGTCAGTGATTTAGGATTAGCTCTTTGTTCTCCTAATCTATTAGAAACATGTTGTAATTATTTAAAGAGTAATCCTGCATTTGCATTGGATGATAGTGTCCTACCTCATTCTGCAGTATTATCTAATAGACTTGATTTGTTAAAAGAACTTATAAAGAGGGATCCTTCTTTATTAATAAAGCAATATGATACGAAACTACCATTATATAAGGTACTTGCTAGATATTTAAGTAATAATTACAAGTGTACTTTTAAATCTTTTGAGACACTATATGATTTTGCACAAAGAGAAGATGTTAATCCTAGAATACGGAGTTATTTAAAAGAGGCTCTATTAGAGTATTATAATGACATTGTATGTAAATCAAGTAATCCAGTAGTTAGTCAAAATTTATTACGTGTGATTGTAGCACATGCCAAGGATGTTTTGGACAAATATCCAGCATTGTATGATTATGTAGTGAATCAATTTAATGTAGAGGATATTATCCGTTCTTCTAGTAGTAAAAAAAATAACATATTTCATTCAGTTAACGAAGAGAATCTTGAATTTTTATGTGCATTAGCTAAAAGAGCTTATAAACATGCAATAGATACAAAGAATAAATCTCTGAAAAACATGATAACAGATATGGTGAATCAAGTTAGAAGTTCAGATGGGTTATCTTTTTTTCAATATATTGCATTTACTGGCAACTATGAAATGTATGAACTTATTAAGTTGCTTTGTGGAGATGTAAATTCAAAAACATCACAAGGGACTAACTTAGCGCATATTTGTGCTTATAGTGCAATGAAAGATACTAGTGGTAATTTTGAATTTGAGAATTTAATAAAATGCAATAAAAAATTGGCAGCAGCTTCCGATAAAGCAGGACAAGGACTATTGGAATATGCTGCTAATGGTCGGATACAAAGTTTAGATGTACGTGAACAAGCTTTTAATATAATATTATCGCAGAGGTTGGATAAGACTCTTGAGAAGTTATCACAAAAGAAATATGATAAGCGAGTTTTAAATGCTGCTTTTTTAAGTGGTAGTAAAAGATTATCTAGCATATTCTTAAAAAGAATTGGTGGCAGCAAAAGATCTGATATCATTGCGCAGCAAAAAAGTTTATTGCGTGTAGTGGAAGGTGTTTCTGATCCTGAAGAGAAGGCACGCTTGTTATCTCATGAATTTGAAGTTGCAAGTAATCAAGAAATGTTACGTGATGATCGTGGCGATGCGTTAGGAACTTCTACATTGTCAACAGCTGAGTTACAGGTATCTGGTAGTGGTGCAACACAAAGTCAAGCAGCTGGTGGTGCAGGTGCTTCCAGGTCTAGTAGTAGTGCAGCACCAGATCAGGTAGCAGTAGCGTCTACATCCTCTAGGAGTGGTACAACACAAAGTCGAGCAGCTGGTGGTGCAGGTGCTTCCAGGTCTAGTAGTACAGCACCAGATCAGGCAGCAGTAGCGTCTACATCGTCTAGTAGTGGTGCAACACAAAGTCAAGCAGCTGGTGGTGCAGGTGCTTCCAGATCTAGTAGTAGTGCAGCACCAGATCAGGCAGCAGTAGCGTCTACATCCTCTAGGAGTGGTACAACACAAAGTCGAGCAGCTGGTGGTGTAGGTACTTCCAGGTCTAGTAGTAGTACAGCACCAGATCAGGCAGCAGTAGCGTCTACATCGTCTAGTAGTGGTGCAACACAAAGTCAAGCAGCTGGTGGTGTAGGTACTTCCAGGTCTAGTAGTAGTGCAGCACTAAGTACGCTAAGTATAAAACTTCCATTTTCGGGCACAGCTGAGTATGTTGCTGCTACTAGTTCATTACCAGGTCAACCATCAGTGGTGGTTTCATCTGATGATGATATAGCTCCAAGTTCATTATCTAGGGCATCTAGTGGTCAGGATTTACTAGGTTTGGATGATGAAGGTGGATATATAGATAGTAGTAATGAACGTTTTATACCTTCTTTGGGTATATCACAAAGTCCAGCAGAAGATACGTCTACAATCCATCGAAGTATGTTATCTAATCAAGAGTTATTAGATGATCATTTGTTCCCAGAAAATGAAATTATTGTTAGTAGAAGTAAAAAAGAAATACTGGATAATCAGGAAAAGATAGAATCTTTAATACAACAAAAGGCTAATCTTTCTGAATATATTGACATTATTAGTAGAAGTCGTAGTTCTTCTGTATTGCAGCTTAGAACTTTATCGAATGAGAAATCTATTATTGAACGTGCTGTGTCGTCTGGTAATTTTGATTTAATAGAAGCTGTAGTAACTTCTAATAGTATGTTAAATCCAAATATTGTTGATAACCGTGGTAATACTCTATTACATAAATTTGCAGAGTTCTTTGCAGAAAATACAGAAGCATTGTCAGAGTCAAGAATCCGGTATTATTTTTGTGAATTAATAAGAAATGATAGTTTTTCTGTTAATCATAGAAATAGGGATGGTGAGACAGCGCTTGATTTATTGAAAAGATTGCAGGAAAGGTTAATATTTCCATATAGTGATCAAGAGAATAATCTTGGTACATTTATAGAGCTTTTAACAAAGCAATCTGAAATATCAGAGAAAGCTGCTCAACGGTTTAGTAAAGCACAGGGTACATTTCTTGAATGTGACTCTATTGACGATGTTCACAATCTACTGCAGCAGAATTTTTGTTTACGATATAGATTTAGTGAATTATTTGATAATGTTTGTAACGATATTTTAAGTGATAATGGTGATAAACACCAGGGTGTTATTGATCTAAGTTATAGAAGATTAAGAAAAATATTAAATGATGGTATTGTTAGAAATACTTTAGCTAATACAGATGGTGATGGAAATAATGCTTTGCAAAAATTATGTCAAGATATTGCTTCTGGAAAAATTGGTGATGATCATACTAGAGTATTAGAACTTTTTGATACAGTTATATCTACCTTAAAAGAGACAGATCCAAAGTTGTTACAGGAATTATTATTTGATAATAGAAATTTAAGATTTGAAAATTGTGTTGAAACTGTAGCACGTATTCCTGGTGCTTATCCTATATTCAAAAAGTTAGAAGACCTATTAGGCAAAAACAAGATAGCAGATTCATGTGATTTTAATGCTATGTTGATAAATTGTGCTGAGGCTTCTAATGTTGATTTACATAAATACCTCCGCACAAAGTATGCAGCTATTGGTATAAGTAATATAAATATGGATGGTGATACATCTCTGCATAAGGCTGTTATTACTGGTTCAAAGGACATGGTAGCAGAAGTATTATCGACCGGAACTAATATTAATAAAAGAGATAAGGATGGTAATACACCTTTACATAAATTGTTAATCTTTATGCGGTTCTCTCCTAATATGGTGACAGCAAATCATATTGAACTTGTAAAATTTTTAGTATCTAGAAATGCTTCACTTAGTGTTAAAAATAGATTAGGACTTTCTCCATCTGATCTTGCGAATAATATTACTACTTCTCAAGTACTTAATGAAGTATTACCAGATCAAAAAGTTGATATTTTGCAATCTCTCATAGATGGTAGGAATGAATATTATGACATTAAATCTAGATGCATATCTGACTTCAAACGTTATGTCGTGTTAAAAGCAGGTATGAATTATGATGACGTAGGGTTTGATATAGCTGGTGGTGTATTGTTTGCTAACATGGGACGTGCAAAGTTAAAAATTACTGACATATTCTCTAGTTCTTTGTGTAAAAGTTGTGGGTTAACAATGGTTCCTTTTAATTTTGCTAATAAAGACAAAGGATATGTACACAGTGTTGGTAAAAAGAGAAATTATGTTGTTACTGAGGGATTTGTAAAACTAAAATTATCTTGGACACCTAATATTCCAGCAGGTGCACCAAAGCAGGAGGTTAGTGTTGTTGTAAATTCTGATGGTAGTATATCTCTTAGTGCTAAAGATGCACAAAAGTATGGCATGCATGGTGAAAAAATAAATTTTGATGCATGTTACGTTTATGTTGGTGGGCTAGAGTTAGCAGCTGCTTTAAAGAATGGTAGATGGAAAGATAAGGAATCTCGTGCTCAAGATACTAAAACAGTAGCTTCATTAGATAGAGATCGTGATCATGATCGTGACCATGATCGTGACCATGATCATGGTGGTGATATTTCTCGTAGGAGATCTGCAGCGTCATTAGATCAAGGTCAGGATACTATCAAACCTACAAGTCAAGTTCAACAGAGTACTACACCTAAATCTTCTGTAACTCCTGGATCTGGTACTAGATCACATGTGTCAGCATCTAGTTTGGTTGATGTGCATCTTGGAAATGAGCAAGTAGATGTAATATCACCAATGCCACCACAGTCTCGTGTAGGTATGGATGATCAGATGTTTGCTCATGGTGATGTGAAAGGTAGTAAATTACCATCTGCATCTCAATCTCAAAAGTTGCATTTACCGATACAACAACCTGCAGTTGAGGGATTATCATCACCGCAGTCTCGTGTAGGCATGGATGATCAAATGTTTGCTCATGGTGATGTGAAAGGTAGTAAATTACCATCTGCATCTCAATCTCAAAAGTTGCATTTACCGATACAACAACCTGCAGTTGAGGGATTATCATCACCGCAGTCTCGTGTAGGCATGGATGATCAAATGTTTGCTCATGGTGATGTGAAAAGTAGTAAATTACCATCTGCATCTCAATCTCAAAAGTTGCATTTACCGATACAACAACCTGCAGTTGAGGGATTATCATCACCGCAGTCTCGTGTAGGCATGGATGATCAAATGTTTGCTCATGGTGATGTGAAAGGTAGTAAATTACTGTCTAAAGGTAAACAGAAGGAAACATTTCCAGTGAGAGGACGAGCTAAGAGTCAATTATATACTATACCAGAGGATATAATATCAGAGGATATAATATCAGAGGATATGACACCAGACTATGAAAGGCGTGTTGAGTTGTTTATACCAAATGTGTCTGAAGATATAGCAAATTTTGAGTTATTTGTATTAACTTTACCACAAAATATTATACCAGAAGATAGAAAAGTGAAATTGCTGGATGATAGACATAACCTTTATCAGATAAGGCAATCAATGGGAGTGTATTTATTTCCTGAAGATAAAACTTTGAATGAGTATAATATAAAAAAATTGTGTTCTACATATAGTACATTGTTTCAAAGTTATAGAGCAATATTAAATGGATTAGCTGCTGAGGAAACATTAGCACCAGAACTAGTGCATGATCTTTATCGTGAAATATTGGACAAATATAACAAAGATCTAGATAGTATGGTTGAAGATGTGCAATCTTTTATGTTAGTGGATGTATCAAAACAGGCTGAAATGTTAATAACTAATGTATCTAGGGATGAGTTATCAAAATATCACAAAATACGTGAAAAATTATCATCTGCTGGTCTGAATTTGACTCAATTGGCATCGCAGACAGAAGGAAGTAAACCTTATTCTATACCAGGTGCATCTGCAGTAAGTGAACAGCAAGTTACTAGTGAACAAACTACATCAGGAGATCTATCATCTACATTAGCGTCGCAGACAGAAGGAAGTAAACCTTATCCTATACCAGGTGCATCTGCAGTAAGTGAACAGCAAGTTACTAGTGAACAAACTACATCAGGAGATCTATCATCTACATTAGCGTCGCAGACAGAAGGAAGTAAACCTTATCCTATACCAGGTGCATCTGCAGTAAGTGAACAGCAAGTTACTAGTGAACAAACTACATCAGAAGATCTATTATCTACATTTCAAGGTATATTGCACGATGTAAAAAAATTGTGTGATGGAAGTAAGGGACTTGATGTAAAACAATTATTAATTAATGTTAAAGCATTATGTGATCAATATAATCAACTGTCTAAACGAAATAAAGAACGTTTTGATATACTAAATAATCGAGAAGGTATAACGTTACCATCTACAGAATTGATAAAGAACATTTTTGATATAGTCAAAGAATGTCACGCCAATTTGACAAATGTATTTGAAGTGGGTGAAATTTTAGAATCTAAGAAAGAATCTCTGAGCGATAAGTCACAAGATTTAGCAGTGTTAAAAAATTGTATAAAGCTTTTGCATGACGTAGCAAATCAGCAGCTTACTCAAGAAAATATATTATGTGCAAGTATACGAGAGACATCAGAAAAATTGTTAGTAAGTTTTGCTTCTTTGGATAATCCATGGAATGTGGATGGGAAGCCTACTCAACCAGGAGGAGAAGTGGTACCAGAAAGTACAGTATTTGAGTATACATGTAATAAAACACAACAGGATGTTAAAGCATTAGTTGGACAGTTAATATGTTTAGATGATGGGGATTCAATTGGACTGTCTAGATTACAGCAATCATTGAATAATCAAGTTATATCGTTAGGTGGATTGTCTAATATTGTATTTGGAAAATATGATGAATTGATTAAAAGAGCATCTGATTGTTCAGATACAGGATTAACACGTGAGATTTGTGTGTCAATATTACAAGAGTGTAAAAGTCTTAAAAATTGTATGTTGAGTATCTTTTGTAGTGTAGGTCTTAGTAGTTTATCAGTGACAGAAAAACCAAATGTTGTAAAAGTGTTAGAAAGTGTACAAGAAGTGTTATTAGATTTTGGTTTAAAGGAAGAGGAAGAATATGAAAGATTCTGTAATGAGAATAGGACTTTGTTGGGCTCTGAAATTTCATTGCCGGATCAGGATACTGTAGATAGTAGTTTAATGGTACAAGAACGTGGTGGTGATATAGTATCTCAGGGTCAGCATGATCAAGGTGTTAAATCAGATGCAGATAAAAAGTTAGTATCAGGAGTAGAGGAGGATAGAAGCACGTCTCGTGTATTACCAAGCGGTTTAAGTAATCAACAGCAACATAAAGTGGTGGGTGCAAGTTCAGCATCTAGTCCAGGTACTTCAGATCAAGCTATGACTGTTGATCAAAGTGTTGTATCAGGTGCAGATGAAAAGTTAGTAGCAGGATCAGAGGAGGATAGAAGCACGTCTCGTGTATTACCAAGCGGTTTAAGTAATCAACAGCAACATAAAGTGGTGGGTGCAAGTTCAGCATCTAGTCCAGGTACTTCAGATCAAGCTATGACTGTTGATCAAAGTGTTGTATCAGGTGCAGATGAAAAGTTAGTAGCAGGATCAGAACAAGGTAAAAGTACATCTAAAATTCCTCGCGGTTCAGCAGCATTCCAACTAAGTTCAGATTTAAGAGGAGGTGTGGAATCTAAAAAAGGATCAGGAAAAGGTGGAAAAGCATCGCCTACGTTGTTACCGGAAGAAGTTCATGTTACTGAGGATATATTGAAACAAGCCTTACAGGGTTTAAGAAATATTGGACTTCAACTTAGAATTGAGAATGACAGTAAGATTTATAAAGACGTGAAACCATCTGTAAAAGGTGAAATTTTAATGCCAGGGTTGATACCAAGAGTTATAAAGCATTCTAAAAGTGAAGGAGACCTTCCTACTGCTGGAGGTGATGAGATAAGTAAAAAATCTTTATCTGCTGATGATGTATCATCTACAGGGCAATTTAGAGGAGATAGTCTTTACAAGTTGTCTAGAACAGGATGGGATATAAGTCAATGTGATGATGACACTCTAGAAGATTTATCCTTGGATGATGGGGTTGTTTGTAACACTGAAGGTGGTGTTGCCGCATCATCAGAACAAGCGTGTCAAAAAACAGGTGATATAACGTCGTCATCATATGCATTGAAAAGTACGAAATTAGTGTTAAAAGCTTTTGGATTTTCTAAAACTTCGGAGGATACTAGTCAAGAGTCTGAAGAAGGTCTAAAAGATTTATCTTTCGATAGTATAAGAGAAGAAGGAAGCAGTGGAGTTACTGAAGCAGACGACGCTTTGGATCCTATAATTGTAAAGAGGGCAGGGGAACGATATAAGAGAAATTTTTCTGAGAAATTACGATTTTTTGAAGGTTTAGTATCACAGGAGAAAGGATCTGAGGCATCTGATAAGCAATCTTCTTCACGGCGCAAAAGAAAGGGATCTGGTGATGTATTGATGGATACTAGTGTTACTGAGATTGCTTCAGGATTACAAGGAGTAATTAATAGTAGTAGTGACTCTTCATTAGATGATGTAGCACCTTTACCTTCTCCTAAGTCTGGTGATGTAAGAAAAAAACACGGTCGCTTTATGTAATAGGAATAGTTTTTTATCTGTATAAAATTCTTGTGTAACTAGTAAAAGATAATATACTTTAGTTAGGTATTTTTAATTAAGATTTATGGCCAATCTTAAAGCTTTATTATTGAGAATAAAAAGTGTTAAGTCTATACAAAAGACTACTAAGGTTATGCAGATGATATCTGCTGCTAAGCTGCATCGCGTTCAGCAAAAATTGGAGAATGCTAAAAAACACTTATTAGAGCTTAGTAGTATTGTAGATTATGTTCCTTCGGATGGGGTGCATAATTGTGCTTCTATAGCTAAAAAAGAAAGAGTTTTATTGGTTGTAATGTCTTCTGATAGAGGGTTATGTGGTAATTTTAATAATTTGATAGTTAAGTTTACTAAATCTTATGTTGAAAAGTTAGAAAGTAGTAATAAGGAAGTAAAATTAATATTTTTTGGCAAAAAGGCATATGATATGATGTATAGTCAATATTCAGATAAGATATTGAATGTATTTTCTAATACTAAGTCTATTACAGATTTTTTGTATTTTAAGCTTTTTGTATATAATAGTGGTATTGATTTTGATCAGTTTGATAATGTCATGATACTATTTAATAAATTTTACACGACTATATTACAAAAACCTGATGCTCAACAATTAATTCCTTGTAATCTTGGAATTCCTATGTTGTTGAAAGAAGTATATCAATATGAACCAACGTATGTTGATGTTTTATCTACTATAAGTTTGGGTTATGTACTAAATTTAATGTATATTGCGTTTTTGGAGAATTCTGCTAGTGAACATTGTTCTCGTATGGTTGCTATGGAATCTGCGAATCGTAATACTAAAGATATGTTAAATAGGTTGGCATTAGAATATAATCGTTCTAGGCAGGCTTCTATAACTACTGACTTAATAGAGATAATTAGTGGTTTTGAATCGTTGAATTAATAAGTGAGAATTTATGAGAAATGGCAAACCTTCTGATAGTGAAGCCGAAGAAGCTGTTAATTTACTAATAAGATGGATAGGTGATGATCCAAATAGAGAAGGTCTTGTTAATACTGCTAAACGTGTATTGGATGTCTATAAAAGATTTTTTTCAGGATATCAAGTAGATATATATTCTATGCAAGATTTAGTTTTACTTAATGAGAATTATAATGATATGGTGATTTTTAAAAATACTGAATTTACATCGTATTGTGAGCATCATATTGTTCCAATGAGAGGTAAAATTAGTATTGGGTATGTTCCTGATAAGTTAGTATTTGGAGTAGGTAAAATTGTAAAATTAATTAACTGTTTTACAAAAAGATTGCAACTTCAAGAGAAATTAACTGTAGAAATAGCAAACGCCTTAGATCATTGTTTAGCTCCGAAAGGGATAATTGTTGCTGTTGAAGCAGTACATGATTGTATTGTATGCTGTGAAGAGGAAGACAAGCATAATTTGGAATTACAAACGACTTGTGCAATTGGAGTTTTTCAAGATAACATGGAATTAAGAAGAGAATTTTTTTCTAGTATTGGTTGATGGAGGATAAATTGGAGATTTTAAATGTAGCTGAAGATGCTGTAAAAAAGATAAAAAGTATGGGTTACATTGGTGATGTAGTAATTTATCAGAATAATAGGTTATCTTTATCGCAACGTCTCCATAAGATTGATGAAGTTATTCAATCTAAAAACTGTAAAATGGGAATAAGAGTTATTGTGAATAATAATCAATTTGCATGTGTTTCTTCTAATGAACTTTCTAATGTATCAGAATCTATAGATCAAGCTGTTGCTATGGCAAAATTATCTACAGGAGATCCATATATTTCTTTATATAATGATTTTATTAATAAAGAACATTTGTTAACTAGTAATGACCTAATGATATTAGATAAGACTAATATTACAGTTGATCAATGTAAAAAAATTGTTGAAGATATGGAAAATGCTGCGTTATCTTATGATAATCAAGTTGTCAATTCAGAAGGATCTTCATTTTCTCATGGTATAACAGATGTTGTTTTAGCAACTACAAATGGTTTTATAGGTTCTTATAGTAAATCTAATTTTGTAAGTAGTATTTCTGTTATTGCTGGTACAGATGATAAAATGGAAGTAGGATATGATTTTTCTTCCGTATGCAACTTAAGTCGTATGAAAGATCCTGTAAAAATAGGTAAGGAAGCTGCATTAAGAGCAGTTAAGAGATTAAACCCTGGAAAATTACAGACCTGTAAAGTACCAATCGTGATTGAGAATAGGGTAGCTGGTACATTGTTAAAAAACTTTGCCAGTGCTATAAGGGGGGATAATATAGCTAATGAAGCTTCATTTTTAAATAATTATATTAATAAAAAGATTTTTTCAGATGACATTTTTATAGTAGATGATCCATTAATGTTATCTGGCCTATCTTCAAGGCCTTTTGATGGAGAAGGAGTTGTTGGTAATAAAAAGTTAGTAGTAGAAAATGGTATATTAAAAAGTTGGATTTTAGATATACGTTCAGCTAATAAGTTGAAACTGAAAACTACTGGAAATGCTGTAAGGCATTCTAATGCATCAGTAAGTCCTGGTGTTAGCAATTTTTATATACAGAATGGAATTTTGTCTGTTCAAGAGTTAATCTCAGATATAAAAAGTGGGCTTTATATTACTGATCTTTTTGGTTTTGGAGTAAATTTAATTACTGGTGATTATAGTCAAGGTGCATCAGGATTTTTTATAGAGAATGGTAAAATATCTTATCCAGTAAATGAAATCACCATTGCTAGTAAGTTACAATATATGTTTTCTGAAATGTCCATTGCAAATGATTTGGTATTTTTTAGTTCAGTCAATTCTCCTACAATAAGAATAGATGGCATTACAATTGCTGGATAATAAAATAAATAGTGTTGTTCTATATGTTTTAGGTAAATTGTTATGATTTACTATGTATTTGTTATTGTGGTGCTTAATGTTATATTTATTAGAATATACTTTAAATATTAGTGGTAACTATTTGTAAAGTTAGTTTTATGTAGCTTAATATTGGACTGGGTATTGTAATGTGTGTACATAATTAATTATATAGTATCTTAATAATTATTTTCTTGGTTAACATTGAAATATAAATGTTATATTTTCCATAACTTATGATTATAAGTATTATTAGTAGCATATAAATTGATATATATTTTTTGTGAAAATCTTCTTAATTTGGTTATTGTAAAGCTTTTTGATATTTAGTATATGCAGTAATTTTATAGAAAATTTCTAGATAAATTTTCTTCTTTAGTTTAAGGTATTAGCGTAAAACTTGGCTAATATATGAGAAAAATATGACAGATTATGTAACTGATATTGCGGTAATAGGAGCTGGTCCTGTTGGGATATTTACTGTATTTCAGGCTGGTATGTTGAAAATGCGATGTTGTGTTATTGATGCATTAAGTGAAATTGGTGGGCAATGTCTTGCATTGTATCCAGAGAAACCGATATATGATATTCCTGGATATCCAGTAATTAATGGTAAGGAATTAATAGATAGTTTAAAAAAGCAGTCTGAGCCTTTTAATCCTCAATATTTGTTAGGACAAGTTGCTGAAAAAATAGAAGATTACTCAGATTATTTTTTGATAAGAACTACAACAGGAATTGTAGTACAAAGTAAAGTTATTATCATTGCTGCTGGAGCTGGAGCATTTGGTCCAAATCGTCTTCCTATAGATAATATTCTTGATTATGAGAATAAATCAGTATTTTACCAAGTGAGAAAGGTTTCAGATTTTTGTGATAAAAATATTATGATAGCAGGAGGAGGTGACTCAGCTGCTGATTGGGCAGTTGAGCTTTCTAAGGTTGCTAAACAGTTATATGTAGTACATAGAAGGAAAAATTTTCGTTGTGCTCCTAATACTGCATTGCAGATGGATAATTTATCACAGAGTGGAAAAATAAAGATTATTGTTCCATATCAAGTTAAAAAATTATGTGGTGAAAATGGTAAACTGCATTCTGTAATTGTTAAGAATATTACGAATCATGAAGAAATGGCGCTACAAGTTGATTATTTATTTCCATTTTTTGGTACATCTGCAAATCTTGGTCCTATATTGAATTGGGGAATGGAAGTAAAAAACTATCAAATTCTTGTTAATGCTGAGACTTGTCTAACAAATCGCAATAGAATATATGCAGTTGGTGATATAGCTACATATCCAGGAAAACTTAAGTTAATACTTACAGGATTTTCAGAGGCTGCAATGGCATGTCATCATATATATCATGTAATATACCCTAATTCTCCGTTAAATTTTCAATATTCTACTTCAAAAGGTATACCAGAAAATTGTTAGATGAATTGTAAAAGCTAGGTTTATTATTTAAAATAACAATATATTTTTGGTAATTTATATCGAAAGCCTCACATACATAGGATATTTAGTTTATACAATTTGTAATTTGACAGAATTGTTCTATTGATAAGTTTTCAGGACGTAAATTATTATCAATGTTAAGAGATTCTAGCATTTCATCTGCATTATTGGTAAGTTTTTTTAATGTAGAGCGTATCATTTTACGACGTTCACTAAATGTTGTTTTTAATACTTGAGATAACTTTCTATAATTTACATGAAATCTGGGTTCTGGTAATGCAATAATGTTAATTACAGATGACATTACTTTGGGTTGAGGTGAAAATATTTCTGGTCCAAAATCCTCCATTTTATACACATTAGATAGTAATTGAATGAGTATAGATAGTGTACCATAATTTTTATTATTTGGTTGTGCTACTATACGATCTGCTACTTCTTTTTGGAACATTAATGTAAAACTAGTAAAAAAATTAATATAATCCATCCATTTTATTAATAGAGTAGTTGCTATATGATAGGGTAGGTTTGCTATTACTTTTACTGGAGGTTCAATAATATCACGTAAATCTATGTTTAGTGCATCTGATAATATAAATTCGTATTTTCCTTGAAATTCTTCAACTATTTTTTCATGTATTGTTGATAACCTACGGTCTTTTTCTATAGAAATTAGTTTTTTAGGGTTTTTATTTAATATAGAATAAGTCATTGTACCAAGTCCTGGACCAATTTCTATTATTGAGTAATCACTGATATTGCCAGCATAGTTAACTATTTGATCTGTAATATGGGTTGACGAAATAAAACATTGGCTTAATTCTTTTTTAGGATTTATCTTACTAATATGATTCATGATTATAAGAATATATGATGGTAATTTATGTTTATTATACATGTAAAGTGATATTAAATATATAAAATATGATTCTGGGTATTGACTTTTATAATATTATATATAGAATTACAAAAAGTTCCAGCCGGCTTAGCTCAACTGGGAGAGCATCTGATTTGTAATCAGAGGGTTATGAGTTCAAGTCTTATAGCCGGCACATTTAATTTTAGTAATTTTTATGTCATTGCTCATCGTTGCTAATTGGAAGATGTATGGTGACTTTCTTACTTTTTCCTCTTTTACAAAAGAATTAAGTGCTAATTTAGTTAATGTAAAGGCTGATGTAGAAGTGGTATTGTGTCCACCTTTTATTGCATGTTCTAAGATAGTTGATTGTGCTCCCAATATTAAACTTGGTGCACAGAACTGTTTTTATGAATCTGAAGGGAAATATACTGGGGAAGTTAGTGCTAAAATGTTGTATAGTTGTGGTTGCAGTTATGTAATAGTAGGTCACTATGAGAGAAGAAGCATATTTTATGAATCTGATTATTGTGTACAGTTGAAGGCAAAATCTGCAATAGATGCAGGGTTAATTCCAATTATTTGTATTGGGGAAACTTTGTTAGATAGAGAAAATGGTATGTTAAAAAATGCTTTATTAGATCAGTGTTATAATTCTTTCCCTAAACATGGTGAGTTTGTTATAGCTTATGAGCCTGTATGGGCAATAGGAAGTAATACTATTCCTTCTATTGATATGATAACTGAATCTTTAGATATTATAAGGTCGTATGATAGTAAATCTAATATTATATATGGTGGTGCAGTGAATCAGAGTAACATAAAGGATGTTATTGCTATAAATCAATTGTCTGGTGTATTGGTTGGTAGTGCCAGTTTAAAGGTAAGTAGTTTTTGCGATATAATATATGGTGCTGTAAATGTGAGGCAAAATTAATGAAAAAAGTGTTAATTGTGTATGTATTTATTATTAGTGTACTTTTTAATAATGCAATTGCCTCGTCAGATGATAGTTTAAATAGAGAATATATTTTAATTGGTACTGGTTCTATGACAGGGGTATATTACCCTATAGGAGGTAGTATTTGTAGATTTATAGCAAGTGATTATGGTAAGGATAATAAGATTATTTGTTCTATTTCTTCTACTACTGGAAGTGTATATAACCTGAATTCTATACGTTATTCGAATATGGATATAAGTATTGTTCAGTCAGATTTAGAGTACTATGCGTATAATGGTTTAGGGTTTTATGAAAAAATGCTTCCGATGGATAATTTGAGAATGTTAGCATCTCTGCATAAAGAGTATCTTACTATTGTTGTTAAAAAAAGCTCCAATATATCAGTTATTGATGATATAAAAGGCAAAAGAGTTAATATTGGTAGTCCTGGTACTGGGGTAAGGGTAGCAATGTTAAAATTATTAGGAGAAAAAGGTTGGACTAAGAAGGATTTTTCTGTCATGGCAGAATTAAAATCATCAGAGCAAGCTCAAGCTTTATGTGATAATAAAATTGATGTAATGGTAGATGTGATTGGACATCCTAATGCTTCAATTCAGGAAGCATCTGCAACTTGTGATATAAAATTTATTCCTTTAGATGATAGATTAATAGATGATTTACATGCTAAGTATCCCTATTACCAAAAAGATATTATCAGTGGTGGGTTATATAATGATTCACCAGATATACAGACTGTGTCAGTGAAGGCATCGCTGGTTACTACTACAGAGTTAAGTAATGATTTAGCATATAAGATAGTAAAGTCTATAGCAACTCATTTACGAGAACTTCGTAGCATTACTGGGGCTTTAAAAACTCTTACTGTGCAAGATATGGCAAAGTCAAGTATTACTCCTATGCATGATGGTGCTGAACGTTATTATAAAGAAATTGGAGCTATAAAATAAGAAAGTGTGGATAAATTAAAAATAGTATTAGGTATAGAAACAAGTTGTGATGAAACTGCTGTTGCTATTGTAAATAGTAATAAGGAGGTTTTATCACATAAAATTCTTTCACAGCAGGAACATGCAGCATATGGTGGAGTTGTTCCGGAAATTGCTTCTCGTGCTCATATTAATTATTTATATGAGTTAGTTGGTAGTTGTATAGAGGAGTCGCAACTTTGTTTTAATGATATTGATGCTATTGCTGTTACTGCAGGTCCTGGTCTTATTGGTGGTTTAATAGTTGGCATAATGATGGCTAAAGCAATTTCCAGTGTTACTGGTAAGCCTATTATTGAAATTAATCATTTAGAGGCTCATGCTTTAATTATTCGTATGTTTTATGAAATAGATTTTCCATTCTTATTGTTAATAATGTCTGGAGGGCATTGTCAGTTCTTGGTAGCTTACGATGTAAGGTGTTATTATAAGTTAGGTTCTTCTTTGGATGATTCTTTAGGTGAAGTATTTGATAAAGTAGCAAGAATGTTAAATCTTGGGTATCCTGGGGGGCCAATTATTGAAGAGAAGTCTTTGTTAGGTGATAGTGGAAGTTTTACTTTACCACGAGCATTAACTAACCGTCCTGGATGTGATTTTTCGTTTTCTGGACTTAAAACTGCTGTGAGAAATATTATTGCAGGTCAGAAGTGTATAAATCATGAGTTGGTATGTAATATTTCAGCATCTTTCCAAGATTGTGTTGGTGATATATTGGTAAACAGGATTAACAACGCGATTGTAATGTCAAAAGATATAGATCACAGGATTAATAAGTTAGTAGTAACTGGTGGTGTTGCAGCTAATAAATTATTACGTAATCGTATGTCAGTATGTGCAAATGATAATGGTTTTGAAATATTGTATCCTCCAAGTAAGTTATGTACTGATAATGGAGTTATGATAGGATGGGCTGGTATTGAAAATTTAGCAAAGGGTTATGTTTCAAATTTAAATTTTTTTCCAAGAGCAAGGTGGCCTTTAGAAAATTTGAGGTTTGATATACTAAGAAAGTAGATGAAAGCTTGACTGGCATAAAATATTTATCAAGAACATTTTTATAATTATAGATTAGTTTTTAGTAGTACTAGTAAAGAATTATCTAGAAAATGTGTTTTTTATAATCATAAGTTATGATTATTATGGTAATTTTTTAAACTCTTATTGGTTACTACAACAGTATTTGCTATTTTATCATGCCATGTTTGTTTACGTTTATTAAAATTACACCATACTATTCCTAAACATAGTGGAATAGAAGAAAGAATGGATCCAAAAATACGCTTTGTTGATTGAGATAGTGTTATTTTTTGAAAAGTTGTTGCATCAACAACTCTTAATCCTGTAAGAAATTTTCCCAGTGTTGCAGAGAATTTAGTCCAACTATATGCAGCGTATATGTAAAGTGCAATCATCTGAATAATTTGTCCACAAATAGCCTTAAATACATGTTTATTTTTAATTTGTTCTTCTTGTGCGGTTAATGGTACACTCATTTTGTATTTTTCTATAATTTTTATTACAGTGTTATCTGTTTCATGCATGAAAAAGTAAGAGTATACGTTGTGTATAATTTGTAAGATAAATATTAAAATAGTCAAATCTATTAATATACTACTAAATCTTCTTATTCCTCCTGAATAGCAAATTTTGTTGGTATCTTGATCTTGTTTCTTTTTTTTAAAGAAAGGCAAGTAGTTATATAAAAACATTTTTACATTACTCTCAGTTATCTCAACATTGATATTTATACTATATAAAACTAAATGTGACAGTATTTTATAAAAAATTATACATCTGGTATCAGAAGAATTTATAATAAAGTAAGAGTTATTTAGATGTTTTATTGAACTTTTGTTATTGATGATGTACTTTTTTATTATTTATTACAAAATGTATTAAGATGAAAATACAAATTCATGGATTTACAGTCTATTCTTATATAGGAGTTCGTTGTTGGGAGAAAGTTATAAAACAAAAAATAATAATAGATTGTGACTTAACTCTTTGTTGTAATGATCTAATATATGATATTGATGAAACTGTAGATTATAGTATATTTACTGATAATTTAATTAATTTTGTTAACTCGCGTCGTTTTTTATTATTGGAAACGATGGCATCAGATTTATTAGCTTATATCATGACAAATGAAAAAATTTATCACTGTTATTTAAAGTTATATAAGCCTCTTACTTGTGGTACAAATGGTAATATTAGTGTTGTATTAGAAACTACGAAAAGTAATAGTTAGTTAGATTAAGTATTGTATATATTCTATAATCAGGTAAACTTCATAAGTAGTGGTCTTGAAATAAAGTAGAGGAAATAATGATAAAACGTAAAAAGATTGCTCTTATTGGTGCAGGTAGTATAGGTGGCATGATAGCATATTTAGTTAGGTCACGAAATTTAGGAGATGTCGTTTTATTAGATGTCAATGGTGGTATAGCCAAAGGTAAAGCATTAGATATTGCTGAATCTTCACCAGTAGCAAAACATAATGGAGAGATATTAGGTACTAACAATTATGCTGATATCGAAGGTGCTGATGCAATCATTGTTACTGCTGGAATATCTAGAAAGCCCGGAATGAGCCGTGATGATCTGATTAATACTAATGTGCATGTTATAAAAGAAGTAGCAGAAAATATTGCTAAATATGCTCCTAATGCATTTGTTGTAGTAGTCACTAATCCACTTGATATAATGGTTTTAGCTATGCATAAATATTCTCATTTGCCAAGTAATATGGTTGTTGGTATGGCTGGGGTACTTGATGCAGCAAGGTTCTCTTATTTTATTGCAAAAGAATTGAATGTATCAGTAGATAGTGTGAGTTCTATAGTATTGGGTGGCCACGGAGATTTTATGCTTCCTTTAGTTAAGTACTCATCAGTTGGTGGGATATCTATTGCTGATCTGGTGAAAATGAATTTAATTACACAAGATAGGGTTAATGAGATTATAGAAAAAACTAGAAAAGGTGGAGAAGAAATAGTAAATTTATTAAAGGTAGGTTCAGCTTATTATGCACCTGCTGAGTCTGCTTTATTGATGGTTGACTCTTATTTGAATGATAGAAGATTAATGTTATCTTGCTCTGTTTATTTAAAGGGAGAGTATGGAGTTCATGATCTATTTGTAGGTGTTCCTGTAATTATTGGTAAAAATGGAGTGGAAAAAGTAATAGAACTTCAACTAACTGAGGAGGAAAAGAATGTATTTAATGACTCTGTTATGTCAATTAGAAAGTTAGTAAGTAATATTTAATGCTTGTTTATAAGCTTTTATTATAATCTGAATTTCATGTTTTAATTATTATATAAGCATATCGTAGTGTGATCTTGAATGATAATGCATATTTTTTATATGTTTTATTATTCAAGATTTGTATATTTGTGTTTGTTGTTGTTTTATTCCTTTAATTTTTTTATTGTTAAAAGGGTTATTATAATATTTACTATATAAATGAATTAATATAATATTTAAATAAACTTATTATATTTATAATATTGATGCCATTGTTACATACTGTACGTGAAAAAGAAGGTAGTCAGCAAATTGTTAAACTTTATAGGAAAAATAGTCTTATTTTTCTAAGAAAAGTTGTTATGGGTATTAGGAAGATTGCTACGAAGAGTTGGTATAACATTCCAAAAGAGCAACAAGTTAGTATGGATATTTTTCGTAAACCTATATTATCAATGACAGCTACAGGTGTAATGCAATATAGCCAAGGATATGATATAGTTTATAAAGAAATTAGTTTTAAGAATAAACTAAATGTTGAGGTATTTTATCGAAATTGTTTATTGGATATAAAATGGTTTTCTTTAGCAGAACGACGATATCATACAAGGTTTATCAGGGAAAAAAATAGACCTGTACTCTGTTCTTATGATGGTCAAATATATAGTACAAATAGTAAAGTTGCATATGTAATTACGTTAGAGGGAAATTTAATAACTCATGATCATATAGTATGTGATCGTACTCAAGGTCAAACATATTTTCATTCAACATTAGCTGCGGGTATGCCTGTAATATGTGCTGGTTTACTAAGTGTCAGTAATGGTATTATTCATTATATTAGTAATGAAAGTGGACATTATAAGCCTGGAATAGGCAATTTATATAATGCTGTGAAATTATTAGATAAAGTGATTTCTCTAGATTGCATAATATGTGTTATTGGATTTGCAGTTAATGAAGAAACTAAAAAGTTACGTACAGTTTATCAGGCTAGGGTTAAGGGAAGTTTTTTAGTAGATATGGAGAGTGTTGGTAAAGATGGTTTGACTATTCCTGAAAGATATTTTTCGATTATAAGGAAAGACAATGATAATTATAAAAAACGCCTGATTCAAGCAGCAAACAGCCATAATGTGCAAGCACGCTAATATTACGTTATTTGAGATCGATACGGATTTTCTAAATATAAAATACTGTATGGGCATAGAGTATTTAAAATAAGTATATATACTGAATATGTTTTGATGTAATAGAGCTAAAAATTCATTTATGAATATTATTACCTTTTTGTATATCTACATAAAACTATAAAATGATAAGGAAAGAGATTGTACTTATTATTAATTTTTCTTAAAGTTGTGAGGAAAGTTAATTATTGTTGTTGATAAGGATAGCATAATACTAACCGCATGTGATGTAATCATGATATATTCCTAGAAATATATTTTCATATACTTCAATTTTTTTTATAAACTTTGTTACGTGATATATCATATGAGTAAATTGATCTTCTGTTATTAGTCCGGATTCAAAAGCTTCTATGATATTTTTTTTAAATGCATGTGTGTAAGATTTTGTATTATTTAAATAAGATAAAGTGCATTTTATGATGTTCTCTGATTCTTCTTTCCCGTTGTTCATATATCCACACTTACTATAAAACCTATAGTAGGTTTTTTACACCATTATCTTGAAATTGTAAAGAGAAATTGTAACGTTTGGGTTGTGACTATGTTTATGATATTGACTTTTCATAGTATTTCATATAGATATTAGATCATGTTAAATTATGTTGACTATGCAGAAAATTTTCATTTCTTCTGATCATGCTGGAATAGAGTTAAGATTAGTTATTAAGTTATATTTAAGCAATTTAGGTTATGTAGTAGAGGATTATGGTTGCATGGAATCTAGTATTGCTGTAGATTACCCGGATTATGTACAAAATGTTGTAGATTGTGTCATTAACACTTTAGGGTTCGGTATTTTAATATGTGGTACAGGTATTGGCATGAGTATTGTGGCAAATCGTCACAGAAAAATTAGGGCAGCTTTGTGTTATAATGTAGAAGTAGCTAAGTTAGCACGTGAGCATAATAATGCTAATGTACTTTGTCTTGGTGCTAGATATATTAATCATGGAGAAGCTCAGTCTATAGTTTATCAGTTCATTACTACAAAATTTTCTGAAGGGAGGCATGTACAAAGAATAGCAAAAATAGATAATTGTTTATGAGTCAAACGGTTGATCAAAATGAGTTATTAAAGTTTTCAAAAATAGCTGATAAATGGTGGGATGAACATGGCCCATTAAAAGCCTTGCATGATATACATCCTTTGAGAATGAGATATATTGTTGATTATATAAGTAAGATTATTCCTAAAGCAAATTTTAAGTCGTTGTCAGTTCTTGATCTTGGATGTGGAGGTGGTTTATTATCAGAATCTATGTCTCGTTTGGGTATGAAAGTTTTTGGTATAGATGCTAGTGAAGAAAGTATCAATATTGCGAGAGTGCATGCTTCAGAACGTGGTTTATGTAATTTAAAGTATTCCTGTATGGATATAGAATCTTTAGTTAATACCGAAGAAAAGTATGATATTATAACTATTATGGAAATAATTGAGCATGTTGATAATTTACCAGTTTTTGTCAATGCTGTAAGCAATGCATTAAGTGATAATGGGATAATATTCTTATCTACGTTAAATAGAACTAAGAAATCTTTTTTGTATGCAATAGTATGTGCTGAATATATTTTAAAATTGGTTCCGCGTAAGACACATCAATGGGGTAGATTTGTTAAGCCTTCAGAAATCGTAAATTTGTTTTCACTTAATGGTATATGTGTCAAAAACATTATGGGAATGAATTTTAATATGATAAGGAGAAGTTGGGTATTATCCGATGATATTTCTGTAAATTATATTTTAGCTGCACAAAAGGTAAGTAGTTAGGATTATTTTAATTTTACATTTAGTGCGGTATGGCTAGTTAGCCAGCAGATAGGTTTTAATATTATTAGTTTTAATATGATAAATTAATAATTAACTATAACTATTTGAATTATCCTATATTTTATAATAAATAAATTTTATTATTATAATTATTCCTATTCCAAAAATAAGAATAGGTAATATCCATAATGGATAAGTATATGGATTGTAAGGAGGTAGGATAGTTATTTGATTTCCATAATAATTTCGTAATTCAGTAATTATTTGGTTGTCATTGTAGCCATTTTTGATTTTATTGCGTATCATTAAGCGCATGTCATAAGCTAATTGTGATTGTGATTCATAAATAGATTCACCAGAACAAATTAAGCACCTTACTATTTTAAATAGATCAATTGCACGTAATTCCATTTCATTATTGACTAATTTCTCATCTATTGAAAAAGAGTAGGCAGAAAAAACGGAAAAAAACGAGAATGCTAATATAGTAATAAATACTGAATTACTTTTTATTTGCATGGTTATCCATAGTGTTTGTAATAGCTTTTATTTTACTAATAAATTCCTCATAAGGAACTTTGCAAATAAAAATATTAAAAGGATTAACTGTCTCACTTACCGATAATATAATATTACCATTATCTTTTTTTTCGGAAATTGCGTATATATAATCTTGTAGAGCAGAAAATATTTTATCTTTATGTTGTGATTTAGGATATAATATTTTTACTAATTGCTTAATGATATCCTGATAATTACTTATTTCTATAATTAATTTTTCATCATTAATTTGCGTATCTAGAGATAATGGCAGTAATAGCTTACCATAAATTGAAATTAATGAATTCCTGGATGTTAATGCTATATTATCTATTATAGCACTAATCTCTTTGAATTCGGTATTTGACATACTTAACGTTACTATAGCATCTTTTATTTTTACATTGATGTTAGTATCTGTATTACTAGCAGCACTTGCATTGATTTTGTATTGTAGTACTGTTATCAGGTTATCGAAAGATTTGTGTTCATCAGTTTCTACAGAAAATATGCTTTTATTTATAATGTGATTATTATTGCAACTTATACCATTGTCTTCATATACCATGGATGTGAAATATGCTTTCTTATCGTTTTTATTATCTAATAAAAAAAGTAATAAATTTTTAGAAGGTTTAATTAATAACTTGAAGTTATCATGTAGATTACAAACTGAAGTATTTTTCTGGTCGTTGTTTGTGATCTTCATTGAATTTTCAAATGTTAGTGTAGCATTATCTAAACCTATAAATTCTAATGTATTGCTTAATAAATGGTATTTTAATGACAATGATGGAATGGATATATTTAATGAAGATGAATTTATTTTTAAGTTTAATACCTTTATTTTTGGAATAAAGGGGAAGTTCGTAATTTGTATATCATTACTATGCTCTGCATGGATATATGCTAAAGATTTTGATAAAGTTGCTTTGACATGAGTGGCAATAACGAGCCAAACACCTATGTATAAAGACGAAATTGATGCAATAACAATTGATGATATTACAATTAGTTTTTTATTAAAATACTTCATTATTTTATAACTGGTTAACTATTTTTTACAAAAGATATATTACGGGTTTCAGTAGGTAAAATTACACATAATCCATCAAGTTCTTTTGTGAGAATGATCTGACATCCAAGACGTGAAGTGTCTGTTAATCCAAATGCTAAATCAAGCATATCATTTTCTTCATCAGAGATTTCATTATGTTGTTCAACTATATCATACCAACTTGGATCAATTATTACATGACAAGTTGAACATGCTAAAGAACCTTCACATGCACCTTCTAAATCTACATTATTTCTATGTGCTAAACTTAATAAGGTTTCTCCATCATAAGCTTCATAAGTTTTTCGGCTTCCATCAGGTGAAATGAATGTTATTAATGGCACAACATACCTCCATGTATTAATTATTAATATTACAGTTATCAATGGATTTTTTTAGATAAAAATCCATTCTTTTTTTTATAAAATTATGTGCTTGTGTTTCTACGTTGTTTATGACATCTTTAATTCTATCAGTCTTACCATTCAGTAATATTTCTTCAGCTTCTGCGATTGCATTATTAATTGTATTGAACTCTAATTCTGATATTAAATTTTTATCTTCAATTAATGCATTTTTAATAAGTGTAATGATTCTTTGTCCTTCTACTTTTTGTTCAGCTATTGAGCGTATATGCATATCATGTTCAAAATTAGTTATAGAATCGATAATGTTATTTTCTATTTCTTTTTGATCTAATTCACATGTGTGATTTATGCTGATAGATTGTGTTATTCCTGTAGATTTTTCTTGTGCTGAAACAGTTAGTAACCCATCCATATCTACTTTAAATTCTACTATAATTTTTGCAGTACCTGCAGGTAATGGTGGTATTCCTTTTAGATCAAATTTTGCTAATGATTTATTGTGTTCTACCATTTCTCGTTCTCCTTGACAAACATGTATTTGTATGGAGTTTTGTCCATCAACGTAAGTAGTAAATTCTTGTGTAGCAGATGCAGGTATAGGTGTATTTCTGGGAATGATTTTTTCTACAATACCACCAATTGTTTCTATACCTAGTGAAAGTGGTAAGGCGTCTATTAAAACATTTTTGTTTGTTATTTGTGGGTTGGATAAATAATGAGCCTGTAGTGCAGCTCCAACTGCTACTATTTTGTCGGGATCTACATCGCAAAATACTTTATTGTGGAATATATTGTTTAGCATCTTTTTGATTATAGGCATTTTAGTAGATCCACCTACTAATATTACTTTTTCAATATTGCTAAAATTCAGTTCTATACTATTGATTGTTGAAATTACAATACTTAAAGTTTGATTTAATAAATCTGATATTATACTTTCTAATTCATCTCTACTGAGTTCACAAGAAAAATTTTTGTCATGGATTTTAAAAGTAAAACTTCCAGTATAATGTTCACTTAGGTATTCTTTTGCATATTTTGCATCTGCAATTAAATCATTTAGCAATTCTTTATTTAATGGTGTATCATTAACATTTTCTGTTTGTTGATATTTGTTATATATCAATTTTGCAAGTAGATAATCTATATCATCGCCTCCTAAGTTTGTGTTACCACCAGTTGCTAATACTTGAAACACTCCATGGTGTAATTTCAGTATTGAAACGTCAAATGTTCCACCTCCTAAATCGTATATCATATAGATATTGTTCTCACATTCTGGTTTTTCAGTACCATATGCTAATGCTGCTGCAGTAGGTTCATTTAAAAGACGTAATACTTCAAGATTAGCAAGATGTGCTGCATCTTTTGTTGCTTTTCTAGCTGTTTCGTCAAAATATGCAGGTACTGTTATAACTACTTTTTTTACTTCTAGATTAGTACTATCTTTTACAATTTTACATAATTTTTTGAGAATTTCTGCTGATACTTCAACTGGTGTAACATATGTACCATCTTGCTTATCTATGTATATGTTATTATCACCTTTATCAATTATATGAAATGGTAAATCTAAAGATAATTTTTTTATATCTTTGATTGATTTTCCCATTAATCTTTTTACTGAACAGATAGCTTTATTGGAATATTTTTTTCCTACTTGTATTTGATTGTTAATGTAGCTTACTGTTGAGGAAATAAGGAATTTGCCATCTTCATCGGAAAATATGATGATTTTGCCTTCACTATCAATCATAGAAATTAAAGAATTAGTAGTTCCTAAATCTATTCCAAATGCTAATACTTTTTCACTAGTTTCTGGTTCTGTTATGTTTACTAATTGCATGAAGTAATACTCCTATCCTCTTGAATTTTTTTAAGATATTTTAATCTTACTACCTGTTTTGCGGCTTCGTTAAAATCTTCTACAGAAAAAGCATTTTCCATAGCTTTAGTGGATAATAAAATTTGATTTTGAAGATCAATGCTGTTTGATTCTTGTATGTTAAATATTTCTTCTAGTATATTAATATCATTTTTATTAGTAGTAATTCCCTTGATTTCTAATAAGTATTCTGCTCTTTTTATAGAAGATTTTAAAGTTTGATATGCTTTGTTTATTTCTGTTATAGTATCTAATGCCAATTTTTTCTCTAATTTTAAAGAGAATAAATCTGGATGGTAATTGCTTTGTAATGCTATGTAATTCTGTTCTAATGTTTGCATGTTTATAGAGAATTGTGGTTTTAACTTGAATAATGAAAAATAGTCTTTATACATAGAAACTCTCCCCACATCCACATCTTCCTTTCTCATTAGGATTATTAAATGTAAAACCTGAAGATATTTTGTTTTCTACATGGTCCATTTCTGTTCCATTGATAAACATCATTGCTTTGGGGTCAATTAATATAGTAAAATTCTCATTTTGATATTCTACTTTAATTTCTACATCTAATAGCTTGATATCATGTGCATATTCAATATTATACTTGAGACCAAAACATCCTTTTTGTTTCACCATAATCCTGATACCAATAACAGCACCTTCTTTTTGTTTAATAAGCTCTCTTATTTTTTTTATAGCACTTTCTGTAATAATAATGGGAGATTTGTTTGTTATTTTGCTATTTATGTGATACTTGATCTGTGAACTGCATGAATTATCTTCACTGTCTTCACTATTATAAAATGTAGGAGTTTCACTATTCATCATATGTAAACCTTACTTTAATAGATATCTATTCATTTGAAGATGAAAGCTTGTCTTTTTTGGTTGCTTGCTTCATGTTATAATCCTTTATGGCAGCTTTTACAGCATCTTCTGCAAGTAAAGAACAATGTATCTTTACTGGAGGCAGGCTTAATTCTTTTGCTAAAACAGTATTTTTTAATTGATGTGCTTCATCTATTGTCTTACCTTTTATTAGCTCTGTTGCTAAAGAACTTGCTGCAATTGCGGCTCCACATCCGAAAGTTTTAAACTTTGCATCAATGATTTTACCATTATCATCTACTTTTATTTGTAACTTCATTACATCTCCACAGCTTGGAGCTCCTACTAGTCCAGTTCCTACATTATAATCTTCTTTAGGTAGAGTACCGACGTTTTTAGGATTTTTGTAATGCTCTAGAAGAGATTCACTATAACTCATAAAATTACCTCATAATTACGACAATATAATAACATAATCAATGTGCATCCCATTTGATATTATTAAGGTCTACACCTTCTTGGACCATTTCCCATAATGGACTCATCTCACGTAATTTTTTTATGCTGCTAACAATAAGCTCTGCGGCATATAAAATTTCTTCTCTTGTAGTAAACCTACCTATACCAAATCTGATGGATGAATGCTCTAAGTCTTTTTCAATATTTAAAGCACGTAAAACATAGGATGGTTCTAAAGAAGCAGAAGTACAAGCAGAACCTGAACTGACTGCGAGATTATTGATTGCCATAATTATAGATTCTCCTTCAACATATGGAAAACTTAAATTTAGATTTCCTGCTATACGTTGTTCGTAATCCCCGTTTAATACGACATATGGTAAGTGTTTTTTTATTTCATTATATAAAATGTCTCGCAATTCTCTTATCCTGATGTTTTCTTCCTCCATTACTTCTTGAGCTATACGTGCTGCTTCTCCTAACCCTACAGCTAATGGAGTAGGTACTGTTCCTGATCTCATACCACGCTCTTGACCACCTCCGTTAATCATAGGAGTAAGGCGTACTCGTGGTTGGCGTTTGCGTATATATAGTGCTCCTATTCCCATTGGAGCATATATCTTGTGTCCTGATATACTTAAAAGATCGATGTTCATTTTTTTGACATCTATTGATATTTTTCCAAAAGCTTGAGCTGCATCAGTATGAAAAAATATTCCATGTTCATGACAAATTTTTCCTATTTTTTCAATTGGTTGAATAACGCCAATTTCATTGTTCACCATCATTACTGATACTAGTATTGTTTTATCAGTGATAGATGATTTTAATAACTCTAAATCTAAGATACCGTTTTTTTGTACGTCTAAGTAAGTAACATGAAACCCTTCTGTCTCTAAGTAACGGCATGAATCTAAAACGCATTTATGTTCTGTACGTACTGTAATTATATGATTTCCTTTGTTTTTATAAAAGTTTGCTACTCCTTTAATTGCTAAGTTATTTGATTCTGTTGCACCTGAAGTGAATATTACTTCTTTAGCTTCGGCATTTATTAAAGATGCGACTCTTTCCCTGGCTAACTCAACTGCTGATTCAGCTTTCCAGCCAAAGGAGTGACTGCGTGAGTGAGGATTAGAAAATTGTTTAAAGTAGGGCATCATAGCTTCTAATACCCTATCATCTGTTTTTGTTGTAGATTGATAGTCGAGAAACACAGGTAAATTGATTTGTCGTTTTTCTTGTTCCATCTTATGACCTACTACTCATAATATAATAATCTTCTAATTTTTTCATCACTTCTACCTAATTTAATTTGAGTAATTGATTATTTTTATATATCTTGTACCAACAATTAACTATTTTGTTTACTTGATCATCTGTTACATCAGGACTAAGACTAATCCTGATAGAGTTTTTAGCTACGTTATCATCTATTCCCATCGCAGCTAATACATGGGAATGTTCTAATGCTCCAGAAGAACAGGCAGATCCACTACCAACTGCAATGTTATCAATATCAAAACTTATTGTTTGTATTTCACTGTTTACATTTGGCATCGAAATGCATGTAGTGTTTGGTAACCTTCGTGTGTTCTTGCCAAAAATTTGAGCTTCAGGTACCAAGTTTAATATTTGATTTTCTAGTTTATCACGTAATCTCTCAACACTAGACATTTTTTTTATAGAATCTTTTAGATTGCTTAGAGATATAGATAATAAATAGATTGATACAACATTTTCAGTACCTGCACGTAGTCCTTTTTCTTGGTGTCCACCTAATATCATAGGCTTTATTTTTATTTTTTTACTATTAAAAAACAATATACCAGTTCCAGCAATACTACCAAGTTTATGTGATGAAATTGTTAGTAAATCTACCCCTAAATCTTCAATATCTACGTGAATTTTTCCGCATGCTTGTATAGCATCTGTATGTACTATTGCACCAAATTTATGTGATATTTCTACTATTTCTTTTATAGGTTGAATTACTCCAGTTTCATTATTTGCAGTCATTATTGATACGAGAACTTTTTCATCTTTACATTTGTATAAAATATCGCTTAATGTATCTAAGCATACCGTTCCATTAGAATCTACTGGTATTAATTCTGCATTTATTGCACAGTTCATGATAGATAGATGTTCTATGGAAGAAATTAAGTATTTATAATCAGCAGTACTATTTATTACTAAATTGTTTGCTTCTGTACCAGATGAAGTAAAAATTACGTCATGATTTTTAGCATTTAATTGATTGATGGCTATTTCTCTTGTTTTTTCTATAATACTTTTTGTATTTTGCCCTAGTTTATGTGTTGATGACGGATTGTATATGTTTAGAGAAGATAGATTATCTAATTGACTTTTAACTGTGGGTAATATAGTTGATGTTGAATTATAATCTGCATATATATATTCATTAGCATTATTGTTTACAGTCGTGCCAGATTTAAAATTATTGTTAAGTATATCTTCTAATGAAATGCTATTTAAATATTTTTTAATATGATTGCCTATATTATCCCATAAATTGTGAGTAATACATCTAGCATTATTTGATAAGCATCCTATGAGATGATTTTTACATCTTGTAATTTTTATATTTTCTCCTATGGATTCAAGAATTAGATTAAGTGTAATTGAATTTGGACTCTTATTTAAAGAATAACCACCACCAGGGCCTTTTGTAGAGTTTATTAATCCTTGCTTTTTTAGTTTTACAATAATTTGCTCTAAGTATCCTTCAGAGAGGGATTGGCTATTTGCAATATGTGACATCCTTTTTGGCTGAGTGCTACCTTTTAATGTGTAATACTCCTGAGCTAATTTTACCATAAACATGACAGCATAACGTAGCCTTGTCGTAATTAACATATTAAATTTTCCAAATCTTTATAATCATTCGATTTTGTTGAAATATTTTTATGAAAGATTTTTATTACAATCAACAATCTGTTAATGTATCATTAATATACCTTATGTCAAGTAGGTTTTTGCTAATCTAAATACTAAGATTAATATATTAGTCTTATTATTAAAATAAGTTTTTGTATATGATAATATAAATTAAAATATGTATCTGAATTTTCTTATTTCTTATAATTATTATAAAAATACTTTTGTAAAGTTGAGTTTTTTTTCTTATTGTTATACACTTGGATAGTAGTTTGCTCATTTTTTATTTAAGGAAGTTAATTCATGAGAGAGATATTTTTTAATGGTGCAGTTGGTAAAATTGAAGGGAAATATCATCATAACAAAACGTTAGGTGCTCCACTTGCTTTAATTTTTCATCCTCATCCCCAATATGGTGGAAACATGGATAATAAGATTGTATATAATTTATACAATATATTTGCTAATAATGGATTTTCTGTTTTAAGGATTAATTTTCGTGGAGTAGGTAAATCATCTGGTAATTTTGAAAAAGGCATAGGTGAGTTAAGTGATGGTGCAGCAGCAGCAGATTGGTTACAAAATAATAATATGGCATCATCTCCTTTTTGGGTTGCTGGTTTTTCTTTTGGAGCATGGGTTGCTATGCAATTAATGATGAGACGTCCTGAAGTTGAAGGATTCATAGCAGTGTCACCACCTGCGAATAAATATGATTTTTCATTTTTATCACCTTGTCCTGTACCTGGATTAATTATTCAAGGTGACCAGGATAGCATTTCTGATGAAGCTGCAGTATCTCAACTAGCTGCTCGATTGAGTAATTCTATTAAAAGTGAGTACATGCAATATTATGTTATAGAAAAAGCAGATCATTTCTTCCGTGATCATATGGATAAGTTTAATGAGATTGTTGATAATTATATAAAATTTCGCTTATCTGAATCTGTAGATAGTCGTAAGAAGGGGGTTATGCATAAGAAAATAAAGCAACGTCGTGTTGTTATGCATGATGATCCAGTATAGTTTGGAGTAATTTCCTATAAATGTTAAAACCCTTTAATTTGTTGTATGACCATGACATATTGGTATAAGGTCTTGTTGTCTTAAAGGTGACCGGGGTAGCATTTTTGATGAAGCTGCGGTATCTCAATTATCTGCTTGATTTAGGAATACTAAATAAAAGTTATAGTTATGTTCTAGAAAAGATTTTTTGATACTATTTTAAAATAGTTTATAGGGTATTTCGAAATTCATTTTGTGTAATCTTGCTATATATTTGCCACTTTATACATTTTGTGTTATATAGGTGAGTGAGATTATAAGCTATCAGTTTTATGTATTATGGTGGGACAGTACAAATTTTGGCCATTTCAAGAAGCAGAAAAAATATTAAAAAGATTTGGGGAGAATACAGAAATTATTTTTGAAACTGGTTATGGCCCGTCAGGACTTCCTCATATTGGTACTTTTGGAGAAGTATTACGTACTACAGCAATAATGAATGCTCTACGTAAAATCTGTCCTAATATTACAACAAAAGTAATAGTTGTATCAGATGATATGGATGGTCTAAGGAAAGTGCCAGATAATATTCCAAATAAAGATATGATAGCTGACCATTTAGGTAAACCTTTGACTATGATACCGGATCCTTTTTGTGCTTGTGAAAGTTACGGGCATCATATGAACATGTTGTTGTGTAGGTTTCTTGATTTATTTAATTTTGAATATGAATTTAAAAGTGCAACAGAATGTTATAAGAATGGTTTATATGATGAAAAGTTGCTCTTATTGTTGAAAAATTATGATAAAGTGATGGATGTTATGCTGCCTACATTAGGTAGTGAAAGACAAAAAACTTATAGCCCATTTTTGCCAATATGTCCTAGAACGTCAAGAGTATTACAAGTGCCTATTGTTGATATTGATATTGCATTAGGTACTATTTCTTATCAGGATGAGAATGGGGAAGTTATTCAAGTTCCAGTTACAGGTGGAAAATGTAAATTACAATGGAAGCCAGATTGGGGTATGAGATGGTCAGCACTTAATGTAAAGTATGAAGCATATGGTAAAGATTTGCAGCCATCTGCGGAATTATCTAGTAAAATATGTGAGATTCTAGGTAGTGAACCTCCGGTTCTATTCTGTTATGAGTTGTTTCTTGATAAAGAAGGTAGGAAAATTTCAAAATCAAAAGGTAATGGTATATCAATAGAAGATTGGTTGTCTTATGCTCCTTCTGAAAGTTTAGCATTATATATATTACAGAATCCTAAAAAGGCAAAGAAGTTATATTTTGATGTTATACCGCGTTCTATGGATGATTATTTATGTCTAGTGGATGATTATCATAAAAATGTTAGTTGTGATAATCCTGTGTGGCATATTCATAATGGAAATGTGCCATTAATTAATATTTCTGGGTTAAGTTTTTCTTTATTATTGAATTTAGCATCTGCTTGTAATGCTGAAACTAGTGAAGTATTATGGGGATTCATTGAAAATTACCAAGATAATGATAATCTACAAGATAATAAAATATTATCTCAATTAGTAGATTTTTCAGTTAAATATTATCATGATTTTGTAAAACCATATAAGGTTTATAAAACTCCAAATCATGATGAAAGAATCATATTAGATGAATTGAAAAATATGCTTAATGATTTCTCAGAAAATATTACATCTGAAGAAATACAAAGTAATATATTTTCTTTAATGAAAAAATATTGTTTTAATGATCTGCGATCTTGTTTTCAAAGTTTTTATGAAATTCTATTAGGGCAAAGTCATGGCCCTAGGCTTGGATCTTTTGTAAAATTATATGGAGTAAATAATACTATAGACCTAATAAATCAAGCATTGGAAAGGTGAACTGTAAGCATCTATTTTGTAGAATAATGTTTTTGTATTTACTAATAGGTATATATTTAAAAATATATAATATGAAATTGACCAGTTAATTAAATTATGATAACTTTACACGATACTTATTTTTGAGATGTTATGCTAACGAGAGTTATTTATATAGCTTTGTTTTTATTAAGTAGTTGTCATACTATATCTATTCACCATGGCTATCCTGCTTCAGAAGTTAATTTGTGGAATAATGTAAAGGTTGGGGATTTAAGTAGTCAGGTTATACAACTTATAGGGGATCCGTGCATTATTGAGGAAAATGTATGGTATTATGTTTCTTATAGTATTTATAAGAAGCGTTTTTTTTCAACAAAAGAATATGAATCTCTTGTTTTAAAAATAACTTTTGATTCTCAAGCTAATAAGGTAACGGATATACAAAACATTAAGGTGGATAGAAAGAGTTTAGTAAAATTGCTAAAAAAGAATACACCAGTTACTGGTATACATGATAGCTTACTTCGTCAATTTAGCAATAAATTACAATAGTAAGTTAAGCAAGTAAAATAGAATTTGCTAATTTTATATTTTATTTCTGTATTCATGATTAATTTATGGATAATGTTGTTTTAGCAAAGACTATGTGTCTAGAAAAATTTAAAGTTGTATTTAAAATGGTATTGTAAGATTTCAAGCATTATATAAGCTAATTTCTAAACCCTAGAAAAACGTTTGCTTTAGTGTTTAAATGGTGTGAATAAAAATAACTGTGAGAAGATTGTATTACAAATCTTTTGTATAGCTCATAGTATGTTGTAAGGAATAAATATTTGTATGTATGGAATAATAAATTCTATTAATAGGTTTTATTTTTAATCTTAGTTTGTACTTTTAAGTGCAAAGCTAGTTTGATGTTATGTAATAAAATGGTTTTTATAGTTATGTAATTAAGTTGATGATAGTCCTGGTATTAAGTTAGCAAGAACAGATCTGCTAGGTATGCCATGGCAAGTTATAATTGGTAAATCAACAGTAGAACAAGACCTTATTGAAGTAAGGAATAGATTAACAAAAGATAAAGTTTTAATTTCCACAGAACAATTCTTAAATAAATTAAAAAAATGATACTAGGGATTGGTGCAGACATTGTTTATGTTCCTCGTATATCAAATTTATGGAAAAAATTTGGTACTAAATTTCTTAAACGGGTATTTAGTGAAAAAGAAATAGAAGATAGTAAGAAATATACAAATTTTGATGCACAAGTAAGACACTTTGCAAAACGTTTCGCAGCAAAGGAAGCTTATGTGAAAGCTGTAGGAACAGGTTTTGGAAAATCCATAAAAATGCCAGATATTTATTATTGTTAATATACTATCTTATTAAG
Source organism: Ehrlichia chaffeensis str. Arkansas (assembly GCF_000013145.1). Taxonomy (NCBI): domain Bacteria; kingdom Pseudomonadati; phylum Pseudomonadota; class Alphaproteobacteria; order Rickettsiales; family Anaplasmataceae; genus Ehrlichia; species Ehrlichia chaffeensis. The sequence goes on along the minus strand of NC_007799.1, from coordinate 630,719 downwards.
TATTTATTTTAAATATTTGTATTTATCCTATTATTTTTTATGTAAAAGCTATAAGTAAATTTCATAAAAATATTTTTGGTATTACATTAGATATGCTGTTTAACCATATGTATTTATACTGTTATTTACTTAAGCATTATTAGTGAATTTTTATTTATCGAAAGTACGTTTTGTACTGTATAAAACTTTAATAATCTACTTTTACAAAATATAAGCCGTATGGTGGTGCTGTCATACCTGCATAAGATCTATTTTTTGCTTTTAAGATATTTTTTATATGTTCTGGTGAAAAATTATTTTTTCCACACTCAACTAGTGTACCTACAATAATACGTACTTGATGATGTAAAAATGATATAGCAGAAATATGAATGTTAATAGATTGATTATTATGAATAATTTTTAAATCATCTATTGTTTTTATTGGATTTTTGGATTGACAATGCCTTGCTCTGAAACTAGAGAAATCATGATTACCTTTTATATATTCGATAGCTTGTATCATATTTTCAATATTTAAAGGATTATGTATAAGCCACGCACGATTATAATCTATTGTTAATGGTGAATAACGATTTATTATTTTGTATAAATAGTGACGTTTTTTTGCTGAAAATCTTGCATGAAATTTATCATCTGTTTTTTCTACACTTAATATGGCAATTGCATGAGGTATTAAGTGATAATTTATTGCATTTCTTACTACATATGTGTCAAGGTTTGTTGTTAAATCAAAATGTGCTACTTGACCTAAAGCATGTACACCAGCATCAGTCCTTCCCGCAACATATACTGTAGTATGTTGTTGTGAAAATTTGAGTATTGCATTTTCAAGAATTTCTTGAATGGAATTTGATGAGTGTTTTTGTTTTTGCCATCCAATAAAATTAGATCCATTATATTCTATAGTAATTTTATATCGCATTATTGATGTTATATTGACTTATTGTACAGTAAATAATGTAATATAGCTTTACGTGCTGCAACACCCATTTTTACTTGTAATAGAATTACAGAATTTTTTTCTGCCACGTTATTGGAGATTTCTATCCCTTTATTTGTAGGTCCTGGATGCATAACTATGACGTCTTTTTTTGCATGTAATAGTTTTTCATGGTTTAGCATATATAGGTGAGAGTATTCTTGTTCTGAAGGAATAACACAATTAATAATGCGTTCTTTTTGTAGCCTTAGCAACATGATGACATCTGCATTGCGTATTCCTTCAATTAAGTTGTGATATATATGTGATATACCTGTTAAGTTACATGATAATGTTGGGGGAGCAACTAAAGATATATTAGCTCCATATCTGGATAATAATCTTATATTTGATCTTGCGACTCTACTGTGTAATATATCTCCACATATAGATATATTTAAATTATTAATATCTTTTTTTATGTAACGTATAGTACAGTAATCTGTTAATGCTTGTGTTGGGTGTTCATGATGTCCATCTCCGGCATTTATTATAGAACAGCTTGGTAGATATTCTGATATTTTTTTGATAAATTGACTGTATTGCGACCTTATGATAATTAAATCAGGATTCATTGCATCTATATTTGAAATAGTGTCTATAATGCTTTCTCCTTTATTTATAGATGATGTGTTAATGTTTAAAGTAATAGAATGTGCACCTAGTGATTTTTCTGCAATTTCAAAAGAAGATAAAGTACGTGTTGAGCTTTCAAAAAATAGGTTAACAATGACTTTTCCAGTTAGGATATTATGGTTTAAGTTTGTATTATTAAAGTACTGTATTGTAAGGTTAAAAATAGATTCTATGTCATCAGATGTTAGATTACTTACCTCTAATAGTGTCTTCATTATACTCCTATTTTATATGTAAAAGTGTTATTAATTAAGATTATACATATTATTTAAACATTGAATGAAATTTTTTTACAATCTGAATTCTATTTATAAAAATAGTATGTATTGGCTGGTTACATGGTAGCTTTGATTATAGAATGTAGTTAGAATTAAGTTTTTATAACCTAAATTTACTGGTATATCGTTATGTATTAATTAATAATATTAATTAATGCACATTGTATATCAAGTTATACGCTTGATAATAATGCACTGAACTTATAAATAAAGACTTTTTTTACTTTATCTAAAATTTTCTGCAGATATAATGTCTATTAACTTAATTAACTTATAATGTTGCTATGGATGATTATAATGCGAGTTCGATTACTGTCTTAAAAGGACTTGATGCGGTTAGAAAAAGACCAGGCATGTATATTGGTGATACTGATGATGGATCTGGATTACACCACATGGTATATGAGGTTATTGATAATTCTATAGATGAAGCGCTTGCTGGATTTTGCAATAAAATAGATATTGTAATTCAAAGTGATGGGTCTGTTTCTGTTGTGGATAATGGTAGAGGTATACCTGTAGATATGCATGAGGACGAAGGCATGTCAGCTGCTGAAGTAATTATGACACAGCTACATGCTGGTGGTAAATTTGACCACAATAGTTATAAGGTTTCAGGTGGACTTCATGGTGTTGGTATATCAGTTGTGAATGCTCTTTCTAGTTGGTTAGAGTTGACCATATGGCGTAATGGTAAAGAGTATTTTATGCGTTTTGAAGATGGGATAACTGTGAAATCGTTATCTGTGGTTGGTGAGAATACAACTAAGAAGGGTACTAAAATTACTTTTTTACCATCTAAGAATATTTTTTCATCTATAAATTTTAGTTATTCAACGTTAGAGAATCGTATTAGAGAGCTGTCCTTCCTTAATTCAAATATTAATATGAACCTAAAGGATTTAAGGGGTGCTCAAATATTAAATTCATCTTTTGGTTTGAAGGATAATTCTAAAGTTAATGATATAGAGGATAGAGGAACTGCTGCTTTTGTAAAATATCTTGATCGCAATAAAACTGCTGTAACCAAAGTTGTTCATATAGAGGGAATTGTGCTTGAACATGGGATTAGCTTAGAACTCTCAATGCATTGGAATGATTCTTACTATGAGAATATGTTATGCTTTACAAATAATATTAGGCAGAAGGATGGTGGTACTCATCTTGCAGGGTTCAGATCAGCTATGACACGTTGTATTAATAATTATGCAACAAATGAGGGTTTCTTAAAAAAGGCAAAAGTAAATATTTTAGGAGAAGATGTAAGGGAAGGTTTAACTTGTGTATTGGCAATAAAATTGCCTGATCCTAAATTTTCATCTCAGACTAAAGATAAATTGGTAAGTTCTGAAGCAAGGACAGCTGTAGAAAATATAGTGTATGAAAAGCTTACAAATATTTTTGAAACTAATCCTAAGTTGGCTACTAGCATTATAGAAAGAATAATTAGATCTGCTAAAGGGAGAGAAGCTGCTCGTAGAGCAAGAGATTTGATAAAAAGTAAGAACGGTTTTGACTTTACTATTTTACCAGGTAAATTGGCAGACTGTCAGGAAAAGTCTCCAGAGTTATCTGAATTATTTATTGTAGAGGGTAATTCTGCAGGTGGTTCTGCAAAGCAAGGGCGTGATAGACGTTCTCAAGCTGTGTTATCTTTGAAGGGAAAGATATTAAATGTAGAACGTGCAAGTTTAGATCGTATATTATCATCAGCAGAAATAGCATCATTAATTACTGCAATAGGTAGTAATATTGGAACTGAAAATTTTGATATTGAAAAAGTGCGTTATCATAAAGTTATTATTATGACAGATGCAGATGTTGATGGGTCACACATTAGAACTTTATTGTTAACATTCTTTTTCCGTTATATGCGTGAAGTGATAGAAAAAGGGTATTTATATATTGCACAGCCTCCACTTTATAAGGTTACAAAACATAAGAAAGAATTTTATATAAAAAATGATGATATGTTGCATGATTATATAATTAATAATGCAGTAAAAGATCTCACTCTTAATGCAGGTGAAAGCTATTCAGGAAATAGTTTATCTAAGGTTTTACATCAATGTATGAATATTAGTAAGATAACAAAATCTTATGATAGGGTAATTCCTCAGCATGTTTTAGAATCATTGATTATTTTCTTTAGAAAGCATAATTTTGATTCTGCTGGTGCAATATCTGATCATTTAAATAAAGTTTTTTGTGAATATGAATGGAGTGTTGAAATACCTAAAGAAGATGAGATAAGTATTTTTAGATTATCTCATGGGCTGGTTGATAAATATTATATTAATAGCGCAATGATGAATTCAGAAGATATTAAGCATGTTATTGCTATGTGTGATGGAATTGAGGATATTTTTTATAATATGCCTATTTTATCTACTAAAGACAATAATATAAAAATAAGTTCACCTACTTCTTTAGTAGATAATATTATTGAATTTGGTAAAAAGGATATGACCTTACAGAGGTTTAAAGGTTTAGGTGAAATGAATGCAGATCAATTGTGGGATACCACATTAAATCCTGAAACAAGGACACTCCTAAAAATTAAAATAGCTGATTGTGAAGCTGCTGATTCAATATTTTCAGTGCTTATGGGTGATTTTGTAGAACCAAGACGTGACTTTATTAATAATAATGCTTTAAATGTACAAAATATTGATGCGTAATAACAAGTAGTAAATATTGTTGAATATGTTTTATTAATAAATTACCTCCATTAAAGATATTTTTGTAAAGATAAAGAATTAAAGTAAAAATAGCAAATCATTAAGAGTTTTGTCTATATAATTTATTGACGTTAAAAACCTAAATGGTAAAATGTGCTATTACTTCATGATTTTATGGCTATGGGGGTATTATGGCTAAGAAAGGAGCTAAAGTTGCAAAAACAGCAAGTAAGAATAATCCATTGCAACGTAAAAAAGGTACAGCTCAAAAAATGTATAATGGTAAATCTGTAAAGCCAGTTAAATATATTAATAGAGAAGCAGGTAAAATTTTTATTGCAGGTCAATATGATAATGGTGATTTAGTACAAGATACTACAGGTAATCCTATAGAATGGGCTAGTATATAAGGATAGTGCGTGGTTAAACTAGTTATAGATTCTTTAGAAATAGAAGTCGAAGATGGAATGACTGTACTGCAGGCTTGTGAAGTTGCTGGAGTACAGATACCTAGGTTTTGTTATCATGAAAGGCTTGCTATAGCAGGTAATTGCAGGATGTGTCTAGTGGAAGTTGTTGGTGGTCCACCTAAACCTGTAGCTTCTTGTGCAATGCCTGTTGCAGAGGGTATGGTAGTAAAGACTAATACTGACAAAATAAAAAAAGCTAGGGAAGGGGTACTGGAATTTTTATTAATTAATCATCCTTTAGATTGTCCAATTTGTGATCAAGGTGGAGAATGTGATTTACAAGACCAAACCATGTTATATGGTAGAGGTAAAAGCAGATATAAGGAAGAGAAACGAGCTGTAAAGAAGAAGAATTTTGGTCCACTGATAGAAAATACAATGACTAGATGTATACATTGTACTAGATGTGTTAGATTTTTATCAGATGTTGCTGGTAGCTATGAATTAGGTACAATGGGCCGTGGTGAAAATATGGAGATAGATACGTATATTTCTAAATGTATTACTTCAGAATTATCTGGTAATATAATAGATCTTTGTCCAGTTGGTGCATTAACTTCAAAACCTTATGCATTTAAAGCTAGATCTTGGGAATTACGTCATTGTGAAACAATAGATGTATTAGATGCTGTATGTAGTAATATTAGGGTTGATACACGTGGTCTAGAGGTAATGAGGATATTGCCTAGATTGAATGAAAGTATAAATGAAGAATGGATATCAGATAAAACACGTTTTTCGTATGATGGTTTAAAATTGCAGAGGTTGGATAAACCATATGTGAGAAAGAATGGGCAGTTATTACCTGCAACATGGGAAGAAGCATTTAATGTAATTGCTAAAAGGATTAGTAATGTTTCTGGAGATAAAATTGCGGCAATTGCTGGAGATTTAGCAGATTGTGAATCTATGTTGCTATTAAAGGAACTAATGCATGGGTTAGGGAGTTCTAATATAGAATGTAGGCAAGATGGATCAGTAGTACCTACTAATAGCAGAGCTTTATATTTGTTTAATACTGGTATATCTAATATAGAAAATGCGGATTTGTGTTTATTAATCAACACAAATATAAGGTTTGAAGCGCCTATAATTAATGCAAGATTGCGTAAAAGGTATTTACGAGGAGGATTTAAGATTGCTAATTTAGGTGTCTATGATAATTTTAATTATAAAGTAGAAGATTTAGGGAATAGTTGTTTGGTATTAGATGATATTCTACATGAAAAAATACCTTTTTCTGAACTGTTAAAATATGCAAAAAATCCTATGTTAATAATAGGACAAGATGCTTTGGTTGGTGATAATGGTCATTCTATATTTGTATTAGCTACTAAAATTGCAGCAAAATTTGGTATGTTAAGAGATGATTGGAATGGATTTAATGTTTTGCATAAAGCTTCTGCTAGAGTAGGTGCTTTAGATATTGGGTTTGTTCCTAGTTCTAACACTAATATAATGTCTGATATAATTAATGGTATAGGTTCTAGTGAAATAGAGGTTTTATATTTGTTAGGTGCAGATGAAGTAGAAATTTCTCGTTCTAAGTCTTCTTTCATTATATATCAAGGACATCATGGAGATAGGGGAGCACAGGTTGCAGATGTGATATTACCTGGTGCAGCATATACTGAAAAAAATGCGACTTATGTTAATACTGAAGGTAGAGTACAGAGAACAAATATTGCTGTTTCTCCTCCTGGTCTTGCAAGAGAAGATTGGTTAATTATTAAAGAATTATCAAAATATTTAAAAATGGATATGCAATACGAAAGTTTAAATTGCATTAGAAATAAATTGTCAACATTAGGAAAGCAATTTCGTGAAGAAAATATTGGAAGCTTAATTTCTAATAAATGGGCTTCAATTGATGGAAGTATGATTTTAGAAAGGGATAGTGTATTTATTAATAAAGATTTTAATTTTTATATGGCAAATCCAATTAGTCGTGCATCTATTATAATGGCAAATTGTGTAAAAGCTTTTGCAAATAAAGATTAGGTGAGTATGAGTTATTATAATATTTTTTTGGATTTTTTAAGTTACATAGGTAGTGGAGCTGCATTATTTATAAAAATAATTGCAGTGATAATATCGGTTATGATATCTGTTGCTTATTTAGTGTACATGGAGCGTAAGGTTATTGCGGCAATACAGTTGAGGCAAGGTCCTAATGTTGTTGGACCATTTGGTTTATTGCAACCTTTTGCTGACGCTGTAAAGCTTATTATTAAGGAACATATTATTCCTTTTAAATCAAATAAAATATGTTTTTTGATTGCTCCGATTATTACTTTTACTTTAGCTTTGTTAGGGTGGGCTGTCATTCCATTTGGAGCTGATGTAATTGTTAATGATGGATATGAAGTGATAATACCTAATGCTATTGCAAATATAAATATTGGTGTACTATATATTTTAGCTATTTCTTCTCTTGGAGTTTATGGAATTATAATAGCTGGATGGTCAAGTAACTCAAATTATGCTTTTTTAGGTGCAATTAGGTCTGCATCACAAATGATATCATATGAAGTATCTATAGGTTTAACTATAGTTACAGTGTTATTAGCAACTGGATCATTAAAATTAGGTGAGATAGTTGTAGCACGGCATAATATGCCTTACTGGATAGATTTATTATTATTGCCAATGGCATGTATTTTTTTTATTTCAGCTTTAGCTGAGACTAATAGACATCCTTTCGATCTACCAGAAGCAGAATCAGAGTTAGTATCTGGATATAATGTTGAATACTCATCTATGCCATTTGCATTGTTTTTTTTAGGAGAATATGCAAATATGATATTAATTAATGCAATGGCAGTAATATTTTTCTTTGGTGGGTGGTATCCACCTTTAAATATTGGCTTCTTATATATAATTCCTGGGATTGTATGGTTTGTATTGAAAGTGGTAGCATTGTTATTTTGCTTTATATGGATTCGTGCTACTATCCCTAGGTACCGTTATGATCAGCTAATGGGGTTAGGATGGAAAGTATTTTTACCTATATCTTTGCTATGGGTAGTATTAGTTTCGAGTATTCTAGTATATACAGATTCATTGCCTAGTAATAATAAGCAATATGTATCACATGCTATGCATAAATAGACTTTATTGGAAGATGATATTTTAATGTGTTTACTTCATTTATTTTTTCATACTAAGGTAGTTTTTTATTAATACATTTTGTTATAAGTGTCGTGTTTATATCTGTTAAATAAGAATTTCTCTTTATGCTATATAGAAGCTTGTTCTTGACATGTGATATATGTACTTACATAATTTATAGTTATATTCTTGGTAATTTGGTAATGTCTGATCGAGTCAAAATTACACCAATGACTTTAAATTTTGGTCCTCAACATCCCGCAGCTCATGGTGTAATGCGTTTGGTTTTAGAAATGGGTGGTGAAGTTATAGAAAGGATAGATCCACATATTGGGTTATTGCATAGAGGAACAGAAAAATTAATAGAATATAAAACATATTTACAAGCTTTACCATATTTTGACCGTCTTGATTATGTATCTCCAATGTGTCAAGAGCATGCTTATTCTTTATGTGTGGAGAAGTTATTAAAATGTGAAATACCAATTAGAGCTAAATATTTACGTGTTATTTTTTGTGAGTTAACTAGAATATTGAATCATTTGTTAAATATATCAAGCCAAGCGCTAGATATAGGTGCTATGACACCTTTACTATGGATGTTTGAAGAAAGAGAGAAGATTTTAGGTTTTTATGAAAGAGCATCAGGTGCGAGGTTTCATTCTGCTTATATTCGTCCTGGAGGTGTAGCAGCTGATGTTCCAGATGATTTGATTGATGATATATTTAAATTTATTAAAACTTTCCCTAAGTTTATAGATGATGTAGATGAGTTGTTAACTGAAAATAGGATTTGGAAACAACGTAATGTTGATATTGGTATTGTATCAAAAGAACAGGCATTAGATTGGGGTTTTTCTGGTCCAATGTTAAGGGCTTGTGGTATTCCTTGGGATTTACGTAAAAGTCAACCTTATGAAATATATGAAGATTTAGAATTTGAAATTCCTATTGGAAAAAAAGGAGATTGTTATGATCGTTATCTAGTAAGGATGGCAGAGATTAGGCAATCAATTAAGTTGCTTGAACAATGCTTGAATCGTCTTCCAAATGGTCCAATAAAAACAGATGATAGAAAAATTGCTCCACCAAAAAGGTCGGAAATGAAAGAATCTATGGAAGCGTTAATACATCATTTTAAATTATATTCAGAGGGTTATAGTGTTCCAATAGGAGAAACTTATATGGCTGTTGAAGCTCCAAAAGGTGAATTTGGTGTATACATAGTATCTGATGGAACAAATAAACCATATAGGTGTAGGATTAGAGCTCCTGGATTTGCTCATTTGCAAGCTATAGATATGATGGCAAAAGGTCATATGTTAGCTGATTTAACAGCCATAATTGGGTCTTTAGATATAGTATTTGGAGAAATAGATAGGTAATGAGTAATGTCTAATATACAGAAAAATAGTAATGAACATTATACTGAAACATTTAAATTTAATAAGGATAACTTAAAACAAGCAAATGATACAATTAGTAAGTATCCTCATGATAGAAAATCGAGTGCTGTAATGGATTTATTGCATATTGCTCAGAAGCAGTGTGGTGGATTTATTCCATTGTCTGCTATGAATTATATAGCAGATTTTTTGGGTATGCGGCTAATACATGTATATGAGGTAGCAAAATTTTATTCTATGTATAATTTATCTCCTACTGGTAAATATTTAATACAAGTGTGTAGGACAACTCCTTGTTGGTTGTGTGGTAGTGATGATATTTTAAAATCGTGTAAGGAATTGCTTAATATATGTGTTGGAGAAACAACGAGTGATAATTTATTCACTTTGAAAGAAGTAGAGTGTTTAGGGGCTTGTGTTAATGCTCCTGTTATGCAGATCAATGATGATTATTATGAGAAATTAACTCCTGATAAGGTAAAGGATATATTGATGGAAATACAAAAAAAAGAAGCTGTAGTATCAGATTAATTATATTTTTATTCGAGTATATTTCTAGTTCTTGCATATATACTAGTTTTCTTCTTGATGAAAAAAACTAAAATTAAGTTTCTTAGTATAAACAAACATAGGTATTATGTTTTTGTAAGTTTGGAATGGTGTTTTTTGCTGTTTAAAAACATTGTTATAATTTATGTTTTTTAGGTTATAGAAATCTAAAAATTTTGTGATATACTTTCTTGTTAATTTTTATCTATGATTCTACTTGAATAATTCTTTAAACCTAAATCATAAAATTCACTATCAATTATTTTATAGTGATTAGATTGTACAGAAATTTCCTTTTTACCAAAATTACCAAGATTGCTATACGATCCTATAAAAGCAATATTATTATTATATTTTAGTGAAAAACCAGCACTATAAGATAGTAAATTATTATATTGAACCTATTGCTGCTGACTACTAGCAGGTAATAGATCATTTATAGCATGTTCAACAACTCCTGAAAATATCAAAACAATAGATAAATGGGAAAAAATGCTAAGTGTGTTAGCAATTTTTTCCCATTTATCTTTTTAATTTTATTTGATATGCAGCTAGCTTAGATTAAAAAATAGTGTATCACAAGGAAATTTTTATACTTTCTATGCTACATTCTTGTATTCGCTACTAAAGGTTCTTTATCCTCATCAGTAGATGCTTTTTTAGTAATAGTTATTCTCAAATTGGAAAAAAAACTACTGACAGCACCTGCATTTGTTTCATCATGTTCAGAGGATTTCTTTTCTTGTTGATCATATATGAATTGTGCATTTAATCCTGCGACATTTTGTAGAGCGTACTCCATATCAAACTTTTTTTCCTTTCGATTTATATATGGTATATAAATTAATTCCATTGTGCCATATTGAGTAAGATCTTCAATAGGTATCATCAGTCGTTCTTTATTTAATAACCTATTATGTACATCATGGTAAAATATATTGAGCTTATCTTCATTTACCAAAAGATATATGTGCATATGACAGAAACTAGGATCATAATCCTGTGTATATTTCATAACTGCCTGACGTATTTTGCTATGATGCTTTATTAGATGTTTTGGTAATAAAGTTTTTAATATAAACATGGACTTCCCACTTGGGAAACACTTATGTACATTTTTTTTATAACTATCATTAACAAAAATTTGTAGTTGTTTAGTATCACCATCTTCGGTATTGCCTATGCAATAACTTCGATAACATATAAGAGGTTCTGTTTTTGATATCTTTGATACATCTGCACATAATTTCTCATTATACCAAGTTTGTTCTTCAAGATTATTTCCTAATATACCTAACATAACATTCTACAATATTTAATCTTTATGAAAAATCATAATAATTATATGATATAAAGGTATTATTTTTTATTATAAGATATAAAAAAACAATCTTTTGTTATATGATAATTAATTTTATTAGTGATTTTTTTAATTGTTTGTTTTTTATAATTTTATGTATTTTATGGGTTAACATATTCTAATATTATTGATTGTTAAGTACTAATAATTGTTCTTAGATTAAGTTTTGATAAGGTGGATTCATAGATTTCAATTATATTTGTAGGTAAAATAAATATCTAAATTTTCAAATCTCTATAAATTCTTTTCTTAATTCAAATATAGTATTCCTATTAACGATACAAAATGCATAAGACTTATAATTGTTGCTTTCTTTTGTTTTGTGTTTTATAATAAAATTTTCAAGTTGATCTTTACTGTTAAAGCTTTGCATTTTTTCCTATTGTTTAGCTGTCTTTTAAGTATTGGTGAAAGATTTTTGATTGTTGAATATATAATGCTAAGTTATATTCACTTTTAGTTAGAATAGTAGTGTCATCACTCCTGGTATACTTAATTTTCCATTTTGTCATTTAAATTTCTTATACAATGCACTTTATCAATTTTTATAAGAAAATAAAGAGGATTATATATTATTAAATTTCTATTTATAATTGGATATTATTTTTTTACTAAATAAAAATTTAACATGTACATCTAAGAAAAGCAGCTTAGTGGAGTTTAATGTACATATCTTAAGAAAGAAAAAAACTAATAGGAATTTAAATGTGTGCATCTAAGAAAAAAGCATCCTATTAGGAATTTAATGTGCACATCTAAGAAAAAAGCATCCTATTAGGAATTTAATGTGCACATCTAAGAAAAAAGCATCCTATTAGGAATTTAATGTATACATCTAAAAAAAAGCATCCTATTAGGAATTTAACGTGTACATCTTAAGAAAGAAAAGCAGCCTGCTGATCCTTCTACATCACTTTCTGATAGTCTTGATGTAGGTTGTTGTTGTAATATTGAAGGTGCTGATGTTGATAATATTTTTAATCTTTCTTCTGTTCTTGGTGTGCTTGGAGAGAATGTTACATAATTTAGTCCACCAGTAGTTAACAATGCATATTTTAAGTCAAACTTGACTTCTGGATTAGCATATGCTTTTGGTTTTACAAGTACAGGATTACAGGAATTAGCAATAGATGCAAAATCCAGAGCTTTATATTTCTTACTCTTTTTCTTATCTTGTTTGCGTTTTTCTTCATTGGTTTTGTCTAATATATGCACAAAATGTTTTGTATCATTTGAACGTACTATAGCAAATACCTCTGCTTCAACAGTAAGTTTGGTAATATTTTCTTGTGAGAAATCAACACTCTCCGTGAGTATTGGATCACCTAATACGGAATCTTTTGGGATCTGAACGAAGAGCTTAAACAAAGATGGACCTCCTTGTGAAGGTACAATAGGGTTTATTTCATCAGCTTCAGTAGATACTTCCAACTTATTATTTGGTTGTGTAGTACCGACACAATAACCATTTAGTACAGTAACATTCATAGACTTCAGGTTTCTGCATAATACATTGTTGTACTGTCGATGGTCTTCTTCACTAAAATTAAGCATATGATTTACCGTTAAAAAACACGTTTTTATAATAAATTTTATAATAAATCTGTAATAATACTATTATTTAAGGAAAATTAAAGAATGGTATATGTACATTTAATATATTATAAAATGTGTATGATATATTATTTATTATGTGTTTGTAAAGGCTCATAAATTGGTTCTGTTGATAGACAATCTAATGTAGGTACTGATTCTTCTTCTTGAGTGCCAATTGTTGTTGAGGTTAAAGGTTCATCATTTTGTGAAACACATCCTATAGCATGTAGTAATTTCCGGGCGATACCAACTTTAGGTATAAACTTAAAAGCAGGAAATTCTCGTGTATTTGTTAATGCCATCTTTGAAATTGTGCTTAAAGCATTATGTTCATTAAAATCTTCAAAAAGCTTATTATTACATAATACTGTATAGACAACGCTACCATATTCAGATGGTGTTACAGTAGATCCTGGTTTATTGTTATTTAATACTTCTTTCATGAATTTTTTAAGATTACATTGTTTGACAAAAATATAAAGTTTTGCATCTATAACATTTTTTCCCATTTCATCTTTTGATAATGTTAGAAAATTCATATGTCGCAATTGTTTCATCATCGCAACAGGATATTCAACATTTAATACAAATAAGGAATTCTTAGATGGCACCACTTTTTTTTTGCTTTTATGGGTTTTGGAAAGATGTATTGTTAATGTATCACTGTCTTCTGGGGTATGACCTATACAGTAACATTTTTGATAAATAAAAGAGAGGGCATCTGCTTTTCTGCATAAATGTCCATTAACAAATTTTTTAATATCTAAACTTTGCATAATATTTAATTAATTTATTTTATTTAAATAATAAATAAAATTAACTATATTACAATAAATATTTTTAATAATTTTTAATATTAAATTATATCTTAATAAATATTAATTTTGGTATTGAAATACTACAATATTTTTTGCCTATAATGTTGGACATTTATACCTTCTACACATACTAAAGATGAAGAAGTAAAACACTAACTTATCTTCTGAGAAGGCCAGTAAGTAATAATACTGATTATCTTCTGATATTGGTACATTAATATTTTATAGTTGAGCTTCATCTGCATTTAGCATTTGCACTTAATAAGCTTTCTTATGATGTACTTTATGGTTTAACATTTTTTGTTGGTTTATAACGTGGGAAACAACATTTTCTTTCCTCTTTTTCAGAAGTAATAAACGTAGTCATTTTATAGTATTTCAGTTAATGTTTCGTATTCATCTAATAATTCACGGCATAGTATAAGTTCTGTATTTAACTTAGTAAATGTGACTTCTCTATGTTTGAAGAATTGATCAACAGCATTGATTTTTTTGTGCAGGATTATATAATTTTATTAGTAAAAAATATTGTAACTTTATCTTATCTACTAATAAATGTAAAAGAGCACTTGATGTACATATTAAGTTCATATTAAGATGCTTTTTTCCTAAAATGTACACGCTAAGTTCTTATTAAGCTGCTTTTTCTCAAATGTAGACATTAAGTTCTTATTAGGCTGCTTTTTTTTTTCTCAAAGTAACTTTGTTCTTTTTATTAATCTTGCTAAATATGAATTCATTTGTTACTAGCCTGGATGGCGTGCAACGTTTATTTAGATAAATATTGAGCATGTAAGTTCAAATGCTAATTTCCATGAAGTAGTGTTTTTGAAATATGTACTTGTAATAGAAACTGTTGAGTAGTATATTACCTATACATGATGCTTGATTTATTTTGATAAGATTAAAATTCAAGTGTCCTCTTCAAATGTCTGCATAATAAATCATTTTTCATCTCATATAAAGATAAATTAGTAAGTTCTGGAGCTAGGGCAGCTGTAGAAAATACAGTGTATGAAAAGCTTAAACACTAATATTCCTGTATTGTAAATAATGTATTTCTACCTAGCTTGTATAATGTAGTTTTTATTTTTTGCAAGAAAAATCTACATGTGATCCAAATTACAAGTGCTTAATAAAGTAAGCTAGAAATACTATATCTAGAGATATGTTTTTATTTTTTAGCAAAGATATGTGGTAAAAAATGTAAACCTTTTAGTTTAAGTATGTATTACTTCTTTAACTTGTACTTTACAATAGATTACTAGTACTTTTTTGGTGTACCTACAGAAGATTGTATTAGCTTAAAATACATATATCAAATAAATATCACATACTGTATTTATTATAGCTAATACTCTAATTCTTCTGATTCAGATTTAACATGTACTTTTTTGCATGTAGTAAGCTTTTTATAATAGTAAAATTTACAGAGTATTGATGAGTAAAATAGTATTATTAAATACACATATTCTATACTTTATGTTAAGTAATTACTGGTATGGTTTACTTACTTCTTCTAGATGTTTTAGGTGTTCCTGGTGTATCTGGAAAGAACATAGGTTCATAAAGTGATGGTCCCAAGACATGTGGTGAAGGAGTTAATGGATTTAAATCTGTATCTTCTTCCTCTGACATACCTACTGTTTCTAAAGAAGAAGATGTACTATAACTAGAAGCAATGCTGTCATTAGATGCATAAGGAGATTTAGTAGGAGAAGCCCCTTCATCACATTCAGATGCTTCTTGTTCGTCTGTTTTAAGAACAATAGGCTCTAAACATACATGAAATCCAAGCATTGCTAAATATTTCTCCTCGAAATGTGGAGTTAAATGTTTACCGTCTTTTCCAGACTGTGGATGGACAAGCATTAATTCACTAAACTCCAGAAAGTCATTATTACCTTTACTTTGGGTAGAACATTTAAAATTGGTCATGTTTGTTGCGAGTACAAGACAATATAAATCAAAACATGAAGAATCGTTGTTGTTTGATATTACATTAAGTTCCTTAAGAAATGGGTTGTCGTTAAGTGCATTATTTAATATATTAACAGTTACTCTAAAAATAGATGTTCCATGTGGTATTACTGGTATTTTCTTCCTATCTCCAATATATAAGGTAAGTTCTCCAGTGTTAGAATTAGTATTACCCACACACCTTATAGATTTTAATTTCATTCTTGGATCGTTTTTTAAATTTTGTACATAATAACGTAAATACAGTAGATCTTGTACGTGATTCTTATCTATCATATTGCATATTAATTCTGCATCATCATTATCTACACCTGGACTTGATATGATATTCTGGACTCGTTGTTTTATTTGTTCCGGTGTTTCATTTTGTTGCCACGGTTCATTTTGCTCCTGTGATTTACTTTTTGACACTTTTGGTAATTTTGCTAACATAATTTATAACCATTAAACACATGAAAATACACTAGTAATTATATACTAATTGTCAGTAGTATTGCAAGTATTGCAACTAGTATCAATTATTTGTAGTTTATTATCAGTATAGTATATACAGCTGCTATCTTACATTTTAAATGTATATTATTATATTAATATAGGCACTTATCTTTATAATATTTTAATAAATCTTTATATTTCTATTGTTTAATTTTTACTTAAAAAATTAATATATAATTATATATTACTTATACTTATTACCAGATAAATACTTAAATAAAAACATTCATTTATAGTAGTAATCTTAGTTTAGTTATTTTTTATATTATAAACTGTTCTTTAATTAAGAAGCATTATTCTCTTTAAATAGTATACTATTGCTGTAACTTTACTGTCTCTTTACTTTTATAATAAAGTAAGGGTATGCTGATTGGGATTCAAAATTATATATTTATAAAACTGATTTGCTATTTTACTATCTAATCTATTAAAAAATTAATATTGTTTTTAGATTTCATATAACCAATAAAACATCTATGTCCATCATACATAACAATATTATTTAATAACTGATACTTTATCCCAACAATTGCAAAAAGCACTCTGAATTTTTTATACATTAAAAAATTATGGTTATTGCTATATATCATGATTTTCATATTCTATTGTACAATTTTACTGCTTATTATTACATAACTTAAATACAGTAATATCAAGATCAATGCGGCACAGCAATAACTTTAATATTATTAATTATAGTTTTTATAGTAATACTAATTATAGTACTGTATTGTAACAATAAACGGAATATTAATATACATACCTATCTGAATGGAAATTTAACGGTTAATGGTTCAAGATCAGTATTGTGAACAAATAACCCTGGAGCGCTTTCGTTATTTCTTGGTGAAATGTCATCTTCTAATCCATCATGGTTAATTTGTGGTACTTCAACTTCACTTGTAGATGGTAATAGAGGATGGTATTCCTGTTGACTAGAAGTAGCTACTTTAGTGGAATATGATAATTGATTACTCTCTAATATATCATCATGCTCTACACACATAAAAGTATTCGTTGATTTTTCAAGAAAATATCCTATGTTTCCTTTACACTGTCCTCCATATTTTACATTGTGACATGTGTAATTTTTATATCTTCTTAAACCACCCAGTGCATTATCACAGATAATTATATTTTTTTCAAAGTTTAACAAAATATATAATGGATATGCAGTATGATGTTCGTATTGTTGATAATATATCTTACCTTCTTTATCAAAAAAATTATAAACGCATATACTATAAGTACTATTCTGATTATTGTCATCATAAATGGATTGTAACATGCTACACTTTATATAATGAGAAACTGCTACTACAGTAAATAATCTTGTAAATTGAATAGTAGGGTTTTCGTGACGTATAAAATGGTAATATTGATGCATACTTTTTTTAATATCTAAGTCATGAATGTGAGTTGCAATACCAAAGCAACAAATGGAACGTTCTGAAAATTGAAAACTTTTAAGCAGCTGATTATTACTTATATTTCTATTAATTCGTATAGCCAAAAATAATAAATTATTTTTATGCATACCATAAAAAAAAGCGTAATAATACTTGGACAGTGTATTTTCAATGAAATAACAATCTTCAAATTTCATCCCGATAAAATGATCTAGTGTATAGTGATCGTTAGTGAAATCACTGTCTAAATCATATTCATGAAATTCATAAATATCACATAAAATATATTTTCCTGTTTTCAATTTTAATAATGTTAGATTCATAAGATTTTTAATATATATTAATACATTTAAAGTAAATTAATATATTTTATATAAAATGTTAATAATTTTTTTATTTATTAATATTTATTAATTATTATTTCTATACATACATTCATTTTTATGCGTTTATAATTTTCTTGTATTATAGATTTTTGAAACTTGTGTAATTAGCGTCATTAGAACTTTTTTTATAGTTCAATTATTATATTGAACCTGTTGCTGCTGACTACTGGTAGGTAACAGATCATTTACAGCATGTTCAACAACTCCTGATATAGAATAATCAATACCAGATGATAACTGATTTTGATATTTGACTCCTACACTAACAATATTTTTATACATATGGGATTTGATATCATTTGCAATATTCTGAATCTTATCTTTGGAATATAACTCAATCCAAGCTTTATTTCCTTGATTTGTGGAGAATAATAACTAATTACTGGAATAGCAGATCCGTGATAAGCAATATATAGACCTGGTATGAAATCTTCTTTATTGCGTCCATAGGAAAAATTAGAATTGTTAGTTCTTAGATTAACATATTACAACCAACTTCCAGTAACACCACCGAAGCTACTGATATATCTGAAGATGAAAGTTTCATTTTTTGTGAAACAGGACTTGTCAATCCTACTTGTAAACTTCCGATATTAGAAGATTTAATAAAATACTATATTAATTTTTTACAACATGTAATCTTTTAATAGCATACTTATGTGCTATGCAAAAATTGTATTTTATGTAAGTTATGTATTATTTTTATAAATAAGTTATTCTAGACAATAATTTAAAGTAGCATTTTGTACAAGATTATAATGAGGAAGCTTATTCTATATTTTGTGCATACTTTATACGTTTTAGACATTCTTCTTGTTGAAGATTAATCATAATTTCAATAATACTTGGAGCATTCATTCTTCCAACAATAGATGCACGCAGACAATGATAGATGTTACTAATCTTTATATCTAAGTTTTGTGAAATGTTTTTTATTGTTGATGTTAGTATGCTGTTATTCCATTCTTTTTCTGAAATTCTTGATAAATTATTATATAATATAGAAAACACGTGCTTATAATCTTTTATAATAGCACTAGCTTCTTGATCAATAGAGATTGGTACATCTTCAACGTAAAACAAAGATTCGTTTGCTAAATTTACTAGATTTTTTGTCCTTTTCTTTAGTTCATATAATCCTTTTAATAAATATCCTTTTTTTACTTCATTTAGCATATATCCTATCTTTTTTTCTATAATTGGAATAATCATATTCAGAATCACTTCATCTTCAGTAAGACTGATATAGTGATTGTTTAAAAATTCCAGTTTTTTATTATCTAATCTTGCCGGAGATTGTCCGATATTCTTTATAGAAAACCACTTTATTGCTTGATCCATACTAATAATCTCATCATCTTCATGACTCCATCCCATTCTTAACAAGTAATTGGATATTGCTTCTGGTAATATACCTAAATTTTTATATTCATGTATGCCAATTGCTTGATGTCTTTTAGATAATTTATTACCATCTTCATCATGTATCAATGGAATATGAGCAAATTTAGGAGGATTCCATTCTAATGCATTATATATTAATAATTGACGTGCTGTATTTGTTAAATGGTCTGTTCCTCTAATAATATGAGTAATATTCATGTCATGGTCATCTACAACTACGGATAGGAGATATGTAGGAGTGTTATCAGAACGCAATAAAACCATATCATCTAATTGTGTATTACTTACTGTGATATTACCATATACTTTATCGTCAAATGATGTGACACCTTCAGTAGGGCTTCTTAATCTAATGACTCTAGTAAGATTATCAATTGTAAAATTTTTGTTTTTCCATATACAATTGTGTTTATAATATAAACCCTTTTTACTAAATTCTTCTTTTTCTTTATTTATTTCTTCCTCAGAACAATAACAGTAATATGCTTTATTGTTTAATATTAGTTGATTTGCAATTTCAATATGTCTAGATATATTTTTTGATTGTAATACTATTTCCCCATCATAAGGAATTTTTAACCAAGACATTGCATTAATAATAGAGTCGATAAGTTCTTTAGATGATCTTTTTTTATCAGTATCTTCAATGCGTAATAAAAATTTTCCATTGTTATGTTTAGCATATAGCCAGTTGAATAGAGCTGTTCTTGCTCCTCCTAAATGTAAATGTCCAGTTGGTGAAGGGGCAAATCGAGTTATTACATTATGTGACATAAAAAAATCTTATAAAAACTAGAATTGTTTTATATTTCAACATTTTTGTAAAGTAATTATATAATGATGTATCGAATTATAATACCAGCAACAGTAAAGTAAATTTTGATATAGTATTATTGGTTTATGTATTAACTAAATGTTATTAAAAGAGGCAATATCATAATGGGATTTATAACTTTTACTGTTAGGTTCTGATTTGATAGATTTTATGGTATAAAAAATATTTTTTAATTCTTCAATAGTTATTCCATAATCACTTATTATAAGATTTTTATGTATATTTTTTTAAGTAGTTATGTAGTAAATAATCTACCATTTTTGTGATAAAGAGTGTTGTTATCGTGATTCTGAGAGAAGCAATAATACAAATATATAAAAAGATAAAAATTTACTTTATAAAATAATTGGGTTCTTTTTGTTAATTATCAGTATTGTTATAATTGAAGAACTGTAGGATTATACAAATGGAGAAAGTACACTCTATATTATAGTGTTTGCAATTTTGTAAAAAATATATATGCTAATAAGTGAGTGCCGTTACCAAGAATCGAACTTAGGTCTCATCATTACCAATGATGTGCTTTGCCACTAAGCTATAACGGCTTAATTAGGTTTTATTTTATTTTTTTATTATGGATAAGTCAAAAAAAATTAAAAATGAAGATAAAAATAAAGCATTATCTAACGCACTAAAGGCTAATTTACTACGTAGGAAAAATAAACAGCGTCAAGTAAAAAATGCCAGAACTACCTGAAGTAGAAATAGTTTGTAGAGCATTATCTAGTCAGATTCTAGGTAAGACTATATTAGATATAGAAGTTAATAGGTATGACTTACGTGTTCCAGTCACGCAAAACCTATGTGATATTGCTGTAAACAGTTCTGTATTTCAAGTACTTCGAAAAGGTAAGTACATTGTTTTAGTCCTTAGTAATCAGTACTACCTTGTTATACATTTAGGTATGAGTGGCAATTTGATTTATAGTGAAAGCTACATAAAACAAAAAAAGCATAATCATGTAATTTTTCATTTCAGCAATAACAATTTGCTTATTTTTAATGATCCAAGAAGATTTGGAATAGTGATATTATTAACTTATAGTCAATATATAGAATTTTTTAAGAATTTTGGTGTTGATGCACTATCTGATGAATTCAATACTAATTATTTATATAACACTTCTAACAAAAGGTGTACTATAAAATCCTTGCTAATGAATAATAAGTTTGTTACTGGTATAGGTAATATATATTCTACAGAAAGTCTTTTCTTAGCAGGAATAGCACCTAATAGGTTTGTAAAAGATTTATCAATAATAGAGTGCAATAATATTATTGATGGAGTTAAAAATATATTGTTGTATTCAATAGAAAATGGTGGATCAAGTATAAAAGATTACACATCACCATTTGGAATAAGAGGAACATTTCAAAATCATTTTTTGGTATATAACAGGACAAGACAACAATGTTATAAGTGTAATAGTTCTATTTTGGTAATAAAGCAAAATGGTAGAAGCACTTTTTTTTGTCCATACTGTCAGTTATAAGATAGATCAATGTATGCTAAGTTCAATTTAGGATAAAACAATATTTTAATATCTATTATTTTTACTAATGCTAAAAATTATTAAAATAAATATTAGTTATTCTACTTTTATTAATAAACAATTAATAATTATTGATATTATTTAGTAATTATATAATATTATTAATATCTATTAATAAATAAAAAAAATATTATGAGTCTCACGTTACTAAAGTTAAAAACAGGAGAATACTGTTTATGTGTCAGTGACCATTGTAAATTTAATAAATCACTTAATACTTACTATACATGTAATGATGATTTGAATCGTGTTTTAGAACATAATTCTACAAATAGTGGTGATGGATTAGATGAGTTAATTGGTGTTAAATTTGATGATTTTCATCTTGTTGAAAATCCATTAGGTGTATATAACTATGTTTTTTTCTATGGTATGCATAGAAATGAATTATCATTTTTAATTATTCCATTTAGTCCTAATTTAAGCTTTAATGATATACTTAAAGGTTTTCAATTTTCAAAAAGTTCTGTATCTTGTATTGGACATGTTATATATGATTATGGTCATGCATTTCGTAGAGATATTCAAGGATATCGTAGATTTGTTAATTTAAAATTTACAGAAGCGTTTACTGTAACATTTACTGATCATTACATACAACGTGTTGTATCAAATATTCCTACTGAAGATCACTCCCGTGACATGTATTTTTATAAATTTTTTGATAAACACAATACTTTATATTATGTACAAAATAAAACGTTTAATAATCAATTATCATCATCATTAAATATCTCTTCTAGGCAAAATACTGTTACCCATAGTGAAGAGCATGGTAATTCGTTATCTGATAATTCTATGCAGTTAGAACATAATGTTGCATCGACAAGTAATGTTACACAACAAATGCATTGTAAAGTACGAAACAATAATGTGGACTCATCCTATGTTGTAGATATCAATAATGTTGAGAGTGAGTACTATGTTTTGCCAATAAGTGTTTCTGAACAATCTATACAGCATTATGTAATACCAAAAGACAGGTCTGATCACTCAATGTATCATGTAAAAATAAATGATTCTCATCAACGAGAGTGTTATGTAACGCGGATAGGTGATTCTCGTGTACAAGAACATTATTCTGTATTATCACGACGTCAAAGAAATGGTGAATCTAGTATTGTATTAAAAAGTCATACTAGCAAGTCAGTAGCAGAGACTTTACCGAGAAATAATGGAAATATCCCAACATTATCTCTAAGTAGTGTTACTTCTGAATCAGTAACTACTCAGTCTTCAATTCTCAGTAGTCTGTAATATGTTCTGCTTATTATTACAATATAATATTGATTTATACATTAAGTTATAGTTTCAATCATGTAATAGTAAGCAGTAAAACTGTAAAATATAATCAAAAACTGATATGTTTTTAAATGAATTAATGTAACAAGTATAAAGTAATCTGTAATATGTTCTACTTATTATTACAATATAATATTGATTTATACATTAAGTTATAGTTTCAATCATGTAATAGTAAGCAGTAAAACTGTAAAATATAATCAAAAACTGATATGTTTTTAAATGAATTAATGTAACAAGTATAAAGTAATCTGTAATATGTTCTACTTATTATTATCATATAATGTTGATTTACACATTAAATTGTAATTTCAATCATGTAATAGTGATCAGTAAAAATTGAATATATTACATGCATAATTATACTATGTAGTTTTAAATATTTCTTTTTCAGGTTTTATATAGTACAAAATGTACTTTCGATAAATAAAAATCTGTAAAATGTAATCAAAAACTGATATGTTTTTAAGTTAATTAATGTAATAAGTTAGTAATTTTATAAAATTATAAAAAAAAGAATAGAATTCTTTAGTTTTTTTTATGTATTATTATAGAATAATGGTTAATGTTAGTGTTATAGGTTATGCAATTACTAATTCTTTTATTAGATAAAAATTCCCAAATGTTTTTATCTAGTGCAGACTCATATAGATCTGAAAATGATACATTTGTTACTAACGACCCAGTCTTAAAAAGTATAATAGGAGATACTTCGGCTAATCCAAGTGCAAGTCCAAACTATGATCCTACTTTATATGGAGCTTTGTTTACTAAATATTGTGTTGTCAGAAGTAACAATTGTCTTAATGAAATTATTATATTGTCTGGTCTCAATAACAACAATGAAGAAGTGTTTGTAGCTCTATCAGTCAGTAAAAATGAATTTAAATCTTTTACGCAGCGTACAGAACACACGCCATGTTTTTTTTTCAATAAAGAAAATTATATCGGTGGAGGAGCAACTAATGGCCGTAGTGTTAAACAATTATTTTGTGACGTAAAAACCAATGCAACTTTTATACCTCAAGTTAATGCAAGCACTGTCCGTTCACGTTTCAATTTCTGTGATGAAGATGGTAAAATAGTTGATGCTATATATTGTGCTGGTACATTAACCGAAGTAAGTGCTACAGGATTAGGAAATGTCAGATTATTATAATCAATCACTTTCTGTTATATTGTGTATATAGAATTTCATCTATATAATAAAGAAAAATAATTATAAAGTTTACATGTTTGATATAAATTGTGAAATGTGATAAGAGTATTCTAATACTTCTATTTCTTTTTGGATATTATGAATTTTGCAGGGTTACAGGATTTAAATAACAGGCAATCAAAATCATATAATGGTGGTGGATTGTCTAGAATAGAAAAGCAGCATCTTAAAGGTAAGTTAACAGCAAGAGAAAGACTAACTGTCTTACTAGATGATAATTCTTTTGAAGAATATGGAGCATTTGTAGAGCATAGATGTGTAAATTTTTCTATGGATAAGTCTAAGATACCAGGAGATGGTGTAGTTGTAGGATATGGTACTATCAATGGTAGAAAAGTATGTATTTATTCTCAAGATTTTACTGTTTTTGGAGGATCTCTCAGTGAATCAAATGCTAAAAAAATCTGCAATATTATGGATAAAGCTGCTTCATTAGGAATTCCTATAATTGGTATTAATGATTCAGGAGGAGCAAGAATACAAGAAGGTGTGGATTCATTATCCGGTTATGGAGAAATTTTTCAACGTAATGTTAACTTGTCTGGAGTAGTCCCACAAATATCTTTAATTATGGGACCTTGTGCAGGTGGAGCAGTTTATTCTCCTGCATTAACTGATTTTATTTTTATGGTACGTAATACTTCTTATATGTTTGTAACAGGACCAGATGTAATAAAAAAAGTTACATATGAAGAAGTTACTCAGGAAGATCTTGGTGGAGCAAAAGTACATGCTAGTAAAACTGGTATTGCAGACTTAGTATTTCATAATGAAATTGAAGCATTATTGCAAGTGCGTAGATTCATGAATTTTATTCCATCTAATAATATGGAATCAATAGGATCTCAGTCAGCTTCAAATTTTATAAATATGGAAGATTTATCTTTAAATACATTAGTACCTAAAAATAGTACTACTCCATATAATATGTATGAGTTATTGGAAAAAGTATGTGATGAAAGGCTATTTTATGAAATAAAACCAGATTTCGCACGTAATATTATTATAGGATTTGGCAAAATAGGGGGTTATAATGTAGGGTTAGTAGCAAATCAGCCTTTACATTTGGCTGGATGTTTAGATATTGATGCTTCAAGAAAGGGAGCAAGATTTATACGCTTTTGTGATGCTTTTAATATACCTGTTATTACTTTTATTGATGTTCCAGGATTTATGCCAGGGGTCAACCAAGAACATTCTGGTATCATAGCACATGGTGCAAAATTACTGTATGCATATGCAGAAGCTACTGTCCCAAAAATTAGTGTAATAGTACGTAAAGCTTATGGAGGAGCATATATCGTAATGAATTCTAAACACCTGTGTGGTGATGTTAATTATGCCTGGCAAGATGCTGAAATTGCAGTTATGGGTGCTGAGGGAGCAGTTGAAATAATCTTTAGAAATGAAAAAGATAAAGATAAAATACAACACATTATTGATGAATACCGTACTACAATAGTAAACCCTTATGTAGCAGCTTCTAGAGGGTATATTGATGATATTATAGTACCGTCACGTACAAGAGAACATCTATTTAAATCTTTACAATTTTTAGAGAAAAAGAAAGTACATAAGATTATGCGTAAACATGATAATTTACCTTTATAGAGTAAACTTGCATTTAATAAACTTTTTATCAATGTTTTACAGATTCGTAAGTTATTTATTTAATGTGTTTTTACACTAGATTATTCTTTATATGTGATTATCCATCCTTATCTTTTCATAAAATATTTTTGGTATTATTATTAGATATTCTGTTTAATCATTTATATTTATAGTGCTATTTACTTAAGCATTATTAGTGAATTTTTATTTATCAAAAGTACATTTTGTAGTATATAAAATCCAAAAAAGAAATATTTAAATATTACATAGTATAGTTCATGACATATATTAATTAAGATATTGAGGTAAAATAACATTCTCATGTTATTATGCATGTAATATATTCAATATTTATTTTATATTTTGACAATCTCTATAATTCTGAATTTTTCTGTGATTATGTATTAATATTCATGCTTTAATACCATATACTATACTTCTAAAAATTCACATTCCTACAATATCCATGTATTTGCTATACGAAACTCTAAATTTTCAAACAAGCTTTGCAAGTTATCAAATAATTTTTAGATATGAAATTCATATAATACTAATAATATTATCTAGCAAAAAATATGTAAAATTATTAGAAGTTAATATAATGATCCATTCTACATCTTTAAGACATGACAAATTGCCATTTTAACTGACACTATTTACTAAAATATGATCTTCCTGGTTTTTAAGAGTTATACTCGGCTTCGTCTAGGATTAATCAATATTACTAAAATGTTATGCTTAACCATATAGATGATTAGACTATTACTATTGATTTTCTGGAAATCTGACAACTGCTACCTTTTTCATCTGAATAAAATCCTTTTTTTAGTAATAAATTCTAGTACACATCTATAACAAGAATTTATCAAAAATGATTCTATTAAGAATAAACTTTTTGACTCTATTGGATATGACAATTTGCCACAAATCTTATCCGTCAAAATAAAGAATGTATAATAATAAAAACAGTGTCTTAATATAAACGGATAATAATATTTTGCAAAAACTTATTTTGAGAAAAAGTTTTATTTTTTATGAGAAAAGGCAAGAGTAAAGTGAACTTAATGTAATATCAAAGAACAGCAGTACAAATTTGAGATATATTGTCCTGTAAACACAACAAACATTAATATATGGCAAGTTTTAAGCATATATTTTAATAGTAGTTAATAACTTACATAATAACTGTTTTTTATTACATATACTAAAGGAATCATCAACTTACAACCCTCAATCTAGAATTACAGATCATAGGATAAATCTTATATTATAATGATATATAAATGAATATCAATGTGTTTTCCTTAACATAAGTGCTACAAAAGACACAATTGCTAATATTAAGCCATTGATGAACCCTACAGTAATTCTTTAAAAAGTAATCTAATCTGGTTTGTAAAAGTTTTTTTGATCAAATATGCAGGTTCTTTAATTTATTTGCTTCATCTTCGGCTATTAATGCTTCAATAAACTCATCCAAATTTCCTTCTTTCATAATATCATCTAATCTATATAATGTAAGATTTATCCTATGATCTGTAATTCTAGATTGAGGAAAATTGTAAGTTCTTATACGCTCAGAACGGTCTCCTGATCCTATCTGACTTTTTCTCATTTGTGAAATTTCTGCATCTCTTTTTTGTTTTTCTAGGTTATAAAGCCTTGCTCTTAATACCTTAAGAGCTTTACTTTTATTTTTATGTTGAGATTTCTCATCTTGCTGTATAACGACAATTCCGCTTGGTATATGCGTAATACGTACAGCACTATCAGTAGTATTCACAGATTGTCCTCCTGGACCGCTTGAACGATATACATCTATTCTTAAATCTTTTTCATCTATCTTTAAATCTACTTCTTCAATTTCTGGTAAAACTGCTACTGTAGCAGCTGAAGTATGAAGTCTTCCAGAAGCTTCAGTTTCCGGTACCCTTTGTACTCTATGCACTCCAGATTCAAATTTTAACCTTGCAAATACATTAGATCCGCTTATACATAATGATATTTCCTTATGTCCGCCTATACCGGTTGAAGATGAGTTAATCTGTTCAAATTTCCAATTCTTTTGTTCAGCATATTTTGTATACATTCTATATAAATCAGTCACAAATAATGCAGCTTCTTCTCCACCTGTACCTGCTCTAATTTCTAAAATAGCATTACGTGCATCATCTTTATCCTTGGGAAGTAAGGATAATTTTAATTTATGCTTAACTTTAGGTAATTGTTTTTGCCGTTCATAGAATTCTTCTTTAGCTAGACTTTTTAATTCATGATCAGTTTCTGGATTATTTATCAGTTCTTCTAAGCCTGCTATATCTTTTTGTAAGATATTATATTGGTCTATCACTGATATCACAGGCAATAATTCTGAATATTCTTTTGAAGCAGCAACAAAGGAATCCACACTCAATTGACTTGGATCTTCTAACATACTTTTTAGTTTGTAGAATTTTTGAGACAACTCTTCTAAACTATTATCAAAGCTCATAGCTTTGTCACCACTCAATTAATAATCTTTATCTACTTTTTGCTAGATAATATCATTTGTAATATTAATTGCAAAATTTTTTTCTTTAAATTTTTATATGTGATAGTATTGAAGCATAGTTTTTTATATATTTTAATATTTTTATAATTAAGCATTTAACTGCATGAAGCTAAAAACTATAATGTCAAAGTGTGAATTTATGATAGGAGCTACTCACATAAAGTCTTTACCAGATTTTTCTATACCAGAAATTGCAATTGCTGGTAGATCAAATGTAGGCAAATCTAGTCTAATTAATGCAATAACAAATAATAAAAAAAATGCTAAAACATCTTCTAAACCAGGATGTACAAAACAAATTAATTTTTATCTTATTAACAAAGATTTTATGGTATTAGTAGATTTGCCAGGTTACGGATATTCTAAAGCAGATAAAACTACTATCAATAATTATTTATGTCTTATGGAATATTATCTACTAAATAGTAGAAACCTATTAAAAGTTATATTACTTATAGATGCTAAAGTTGGATTTAAGGAAATAGACTTAGATTTTATCAATTGGCTTGAGTTACACCAAATACATTACCAATTAGTATTAACAAAAATTGATAAAATAAAAAAAGAAATGCTTGATGTTAACGTAAATTATATTAAAAATCTTAATTTGGATTTTATTATGTATCCAATCATCAGTACTAGTAGTCAATGTAAACAAGGAATAGAGGAGTTGATTTATGAAATTGCACAATGTATTAAAAAATAATAATAAAGAAGATGTTGTATCAAACATTGAGCAATTTGGTGGAAATGCTGATTGGTTTAACGCAGCAAGAGTTTTATCAGAATCCTTACCGTATATACAGCAGTTTTCTGGTGAGACATTTATCATTAAATATGGTGGTGCTGCTATGAAGGATAGAAAATTAGCAGAAAATTTTGCTCACGATATTGTATTGTTAAAACAATTAGGTATTAATCCAATAGTTGTGCACGGTGGCGGCAGCAAAATCAACGAATTTCTAGAGAAGATAAATAAGAAAAGTACATTTGTTAATGGATTAAGAGTTACTGATGCTGAAACTTTGGAAATCGTAGAAATGGTATTATGTGGATTAGTCAATAAAGATATTACACAACTAATAAACAAAGCTGGAGGTAATGCTATTGGATTATGTGGTAAAGATGCTAATTTAATAGAAGCAAAAAAAGTTTGTTATACTTATAAGGAAAATCAGTCAAATAATGTTGAAAAAATACTAGACATGGGTTTTGTTGGAGAACCTCATGAGGTGAATACAGACTTATTATTTTTTATGGAAGAATCTGATTTTATTCCAGTAATAGCTCCTGTATGTAGTGGTGAAAATGATCTTACTTATAACGTAAATGCAGATTTAGTAGCTGGTGCATTAGCAAATGCCCTTGCTGCTGCAAAATTGATTATTTTAACGAACGTACCTGGAGTTACTGATGTTAATGGTAACTTGTTATCTGAAATATCAGTAAGTAATGCAGAAAGTCTAATAGAACAAGGTATAGCAAATGCAGGTATGATTCCTAAGTTACAAACTTGCATTAAAGTAGTAAAAGAAGGTTATGGATCAGCTCACATAATAGACGGTAGAATACCACACGTATTGTTGTTAGAATTGTTTACCATACATGGAACTGGTACTATGGTATTAAATACAGATATATAATCTATCAAAAATTATAATTGTAAAGTTTTAAATATTTTTCTATTTTGTTTATTTACTTACTCACTGTGCTATGCTGTTACTAAGTACAATATCTATAAAAAATAATATAATATATTATATATTAAAGTAAGAATAATTTTTTATTATGAAAAATCTTGATTATTTTAATAACTAATGTTATTTTACCTCAATATCTTAATTAATATCTGTCATGTGAGGTAGATTTGGTGTGTAGAAAACTATTATATATATCTGCTATATTTTCCTTAATGTTATTTATAAATCAAGCTACGGCTAATGACTTTGCGTTAAGTGGTAAGTTAAATCTACAATACGGTTTTAATAGCAATGACTTTTCAAGGTTGTCCTTTAATGCAACTTCCACTTTAGAGTATTCATATCACATTAATGATTACTTTTCTGTTGGGCCTTTTCTAAAATTAA